>JASLLZ010000045.1 GCA_030746775.1 Rhodospirillales bacterium
ACCTCGCCCGGCCGCGCCCGCTGGCCGCCGCCGACCAAGGCCGCCATCGACGCCGAATGGTGAGGATCGCGGAACGGCCGGCGGCGCATCAGGCCGCCCTCGACCCGTTCGCCGGCCAGGCTGTGGATCATGCTGACCTCAAGCGCTTCGCCGGCGTCAAGCGGCGGCAACAGGCCCGCCAAGCGCGCCGCCAGCATCGACTTGCCGGCCCCGGGCGGGCCCACCATGAGGAGGTTGTGGCCGCCGGCGGCGGCGATCTCCAGGGCCCGCTTGGCGGTCTCCTGGCCCTTGATGTCGGCCAGGTCGGGGTAGACGGCAGGGTCGTCGGCGAGCTTGGGTTCGGGCGGCGAGAGCACCTGGACGCCCTTGAAATGGTTGACCAGGGCCAACAGGCTGGCGCCGGCAAGAATGGGAATTTCGCCGGCCCAGGCCGCCTCGCCGCCCTGATCGGCGGGGCAGATCAGGCCGCGCCCGCCGGCGCTGGCATGGATGGCCGCCGGCAGGACGCCGGCCACCGCCGTCAGCGCCCCGTCGAGGGCCAATTCGCCGAGCGCCGTGTAGCCGGCGATCTCGTCGCTCGGCATGACCCCCATGGCGGCCAGCAGGCCAAGGGCGATGGGAAGGTCGAAGTGGCTGCCCTCCTTGATCAGGTCGGCGGGCGAGAGGTTGACGGTGATGCGCTTGGGCGGCAGGGCCAGGCCCATGGCGGCGAGGGCGGCGCGCACCCGCTCGCGGCTCTCGGCGACCGCCTTGTCGGGCAGGCCGACGACGGTAAAGGCGGGCAGGCCGGCCGCCATCTGCACCTGAACATCGACGTCAAGGACCTGAATGCCTTGGAAAGAAACCGTGTTGACCCGTGCAACCATGGGGCGATTGTAGGCGCCGCGGGCGGCAGGCGCCAGTCCCCTCTATCGTGCCCGTTCGGCGCCTATGGGCTGGACAGGCTGCGCTTGGTTGTCTACATGACGGCTATGGTTCGGTTGGCTGAATTCGGGTCCACATGAAATGACGGCGCACCAGGGGGCTCGACTTTCGGCGAAGGAACTGCCGTGGCGCGAGCGGTTGATCGTGGCCCTCGATACACCCGATGCCGGGGAAGCGCAAAAGCTCGTCGGGAAATTGGGCGACGCGGTCGAATTTTACAAGATCGGCCTGGAGCTGTTCATGGCCGGCGGCTATTTCGACCTGCTCGATTGGCTGCGCGACAAGGGAAAAAAGGTTTTCGTCGACTTGAAGTTTTTCGACGTGCCCCAGACGGTCGGCTCCGCCGTCCGTCAACTACAGGGCAAGGGGGCGGTCTTCGCCACCGTGCATGGCAACGACCAGATCCTGAAGGCCGCCTGCGACCACAAGGAGACGACGAAAATTCTCGCCGTGACCGTCCTGACCAGCCTTGATGACGGGGATCTCGGCGATCTCGGATTTCAGGTCGATGCGCGCCGATTGGTGCTTTCGAGGGCGCGACGGGCGCTGGATATAGGCTGTGACGGCGTCATATCGTCGGGTCTGGAAGCCAGCGGCCTGAGGGACCAGCTGGGCCACAAATTCCTGATCGTCTGTCCCGGGATCAGGCCGGTGGCAAACGCCGACGACCAGAAAAGAACCGTCGACGTGGAAGAAGCCTTCCTGAACGGCGCCGATTACATCGTCGTCGGGCGCCCGATCCGCCAAGCCGCCGATCCCCAGCAAGCGGCCGAGGCCATGCAGGCCAGAATACAAAAGCTGTTCGAGCCCCAGCGCTAGCCGTCCGGTTCGGGCGGGAAGCGGCGCATCATCCATACCAGCAAGATCAGGCCGGGCAGGGCGGCGAAGGTGGTGACGACGAAAAAGGTAACCCACGAGACGTGATCGGCGAGCCAGCCCGACGAGGCCGACAGCACGTCGCGGGCGAAGGCCATGAACGAACTCAGGAGCGCGTACTGGGTCGCCGTATAGGCCATGTGGCAGAGGCTGGACAGATAGGCGACGAAGGCCGTCGTTCCCATACCGCCGGTCAGGTTCTCGGCCGCGATGGTCACCATCAGCATGGGCACGCTGTGGCCGACCATGGCCTGTGCCGCGAAGACCAGATTGGACGCCGCCATGAGGACGCCGGCGATCAACAGGCTGGCGCGGATCCCATAGCGGTACACGATGACGCCGCCGATCAGGCCGCCGGTGATGGTGGCGCCCAAGCCGAAGACCTTGGAGACGGCGGCGATCTCGTTCTTGGAAAAACCCATCTCGACGTAAAACGGGTTGGCCATGACGCCGAGATAGGCGTCGCCCAGCTTGTAGAGCATGATGAACAACAAGATAAACACCCAGCCGTCGCGCCGCATGAAATCGCTGAAGGGTGCAACGACGGCGCCTTGCAGCCAGCCCCACCGGCCGCCGGCTTGGTCGCCGTCCGGCATGCCGCCGGCCGGTTCCTGGGGCTCGGGGCTGAGCAGGATGGTCACCAGACCGACCACCACCATGGCGGCCATGATCGAATAGACGGCGTGCCAGCTTAGGACATCGGCCAGCGAGATGGCGCCGGCGCCGGCCATCAGCATGCCGACCCGATAGCCGTTGACGACCATCGCCGCCCCGGCTCCTTGTTGTTCCTCGGACAGAATCTCGATGCGGTAGGCGTCGATGACGATGTCCTGGCTGGCCGAGCAAAAGGCGACGACCACGGCCAGGACGGCGGTCAGGCCGGGCGTCAGGGACGGCGTCGTCGTCGCCAGGGCCAGGATGGCGGCCATCAGGGCGAGCTGGGTCGCCACCACCCAGGCGCGGCGCCGGCCGAGACGGGCGGCGAGGAAGGGAAACGGCAGACGGTCGATCAGGGGCGCCCACAGGAACTTGAAGGTATAGGGCGTGCGCACCAGGGCGAAGATGCCAATTACGGTCTTCGAGATGCCTTCGTCCTTGAGCCACAGCGACAGGGTGGAAAAGACCAGCAACAGCGGCAGGCCGCTGGAGAACCCGAGGAACAGGACGGCCAGAACGCGGCGGTCGAAATAGACCTTGGATGTTTCGATCCAGCTCTTTGCCTGGCTCACCGGCCCGCTCCCCGTCCCATCATTTCGTCCACCTTGGCGATCACCCGATCGCCGTCAAGCTCGGCAACGCAGGGATACATGCCGTCCCGGGCGGGCAGAACGCAAGCCCCCAGGCAGCCCTCGCAGGGCATGGAATGGTAAAGGATCTCGGCATTATCGGGCGCGATCTCGGCGGCGTAGGGGACGATCTCGCCGACGAAGGCGGCGCTGGCCAGGCCCAGCGTCGGGGCGCCGACCGCCACCGCCAGGTGCAAGAGCGCCGTGTCGACCGAGATCACCAGACGCGCCGCCTTGAGCACCGGTACCAGGGCCTCGAAGCTGGACCCATCGAAGGTCACCCTGGGCGGGTCCAGAAGCTCGGCAAACGACGGGTTGCGCTCCATGTCCCCGGGCGCGCCGGTGATCCGCACCCGCCAATCGGCGGGCAGGGTCCGGATGATGCGCTGGTACAGCGCCGGCGGGCTTTGCTTGAGGGGCACCGCCGAGAAGGGCTGGATGAGAACCGTCGGCCGGTCGAGTTGGGCCGCCGGCGCCAGGTGGCCAGCGTCAAGGCGCACCATCGGCGGCGGCTCCGCGTTGGCGCTCAGCCAATCGGCGAAGGCGGCCCAGCGCACCACCTTGTCGCGAACCGGCGGGCCCGAGTCGAAAAGACGGTCGTAAAGGGCCCGATTTCGCTTCAGGGCGTCGTCGTACTTGGCCCACGGGCGCGCTTCCATGGCTACCGTCTGGGCGCCGCGACAGGCCCGGATCAGGGCCTCGTCTAGGTCGGGATGACGCAGGTAATCGGCGCTGACGACCAGGCGCGGGTCGAGGCGGCCGAGGCGGCCGAGCGTTGACAGGCGATAGGCCGGATTGCGGCGCAGGCGCCGGTAATCGACGACATCGACCGTCACGTCCGGGGGAAACAGGAAGGCCATGGCGGCGGCGTCATGGCGCAGTACCACGCAGACCTCCTCGCCGTTCCGGGCCAGGGCCCGAAAGCGCGCCACTACCAGGGCAAACAGGACGGTATCGCCGAGACCGCCGCTGGATATGACGACGACGCCGCCCGGCGGACCCGGGCGGCGGCCCAGGCCGGCGAGGCGGTCGATCAGGTGGATCAGGCGCGGGCGCGCCATGGCCGTCACACCGCCGGCGCCGGCGCGGCCTTCAGGAGGCCCGCCATCGCATCCCACACGCGTTCCTCGCCGATGGCGTCGACACAAGGGAAGACGTCGTACTTGCTGGCCCGCTTGTGACAGCGCCAGAAGCAATGGTAGCACTCCATGCGCTCATAGACGAACCGCGCGTTGGCCGGTGTCGCGGCCTTGGGATAGGGAACGAAGGCGCCGAAGTGGCCGCCGCCGACCACCACCACTGTCGGTGTCGCCAAGGCAATGCTCAGATGCGCCGGGCCGGTGTCATTGCTGATCACCGCCGCCGCGTGTTTCATCACGTCCATCAGGACGGGTAGCGTGGTGCGGCCGATAAGGTCGATGACGCCGGCTTCCCGGGTCAGGGCGCGCAATCGATCCGGATCCGGTTTTTCCGTGGTACTTCCGACCACGACGACCCGGTAACCGTCGTCCAGCAGGCGCCGGGCAATGCCTGAATACGAAGAAAAGGGCCAGCGCCGGCCGGGCTCGTTACTGCCCGGGTTGAGGACCACATAGGGCGCCCCGGCGTCGATCGGCGGCGCCGCTTGGCGCCAGGCGATGCGGGGCGCCTCGGGCGCCACCTCGCGCCCGGCGAGGGCCGAGACGAAACGGCTGTGGCGGATCACCTCGTGGGTCGGATAATCGCCGGTGGCGATGATCTGGCTGGCCTGGCTCAGATAGTAGTTGAACTCGGACCGTGTCGCCTCGCTGATATAGGGCAGCGACACCACCTGGCGCGGGGCGGCCGACAACCAGACCAGGCTGTCGGCCATCAGGGCGCGGCGAAAATAGGAATCGCAGACCGCCACGGCGGGTGCTAGGCCGCGCACCCAAAGCGCCACCCGAAACCGGTAGAGGGGCTTGCGGGCGAAGGCATGTTCGTCGATGACATGGACCCGATAGCCGGCGAAGACCTCGCTCGTGACGGCACCCCAACTGGCGCAGCCGAGGACCGTAATCTCGGACCGCTCGACGGCAAAGACCGTGGCGTAATGATCCAGGGTGCGGCGAAAGAGGACCATGTCCCCGATGCCGTCCATGCGCACGACAAGCAGGCCCCGGGGGCGCTTGAAGACCGGCCAGTGGCGCGCCATCAGGTCGAACAGTCGGAACATCCACCAGCGCCGCCGCATGCCGGCGGGGAGCGCCCGCCAGAACCAGGTCGAGCGAAAGCGATGGCCGGGAACCACCCGGTTGACGCCGGACGGGGTGTCGATGTCCGGGCTGTTCATGGCGCGCCGTCAGGCGGAACCCATTTCGCGGCGCACCAGCGCGTCCAGCGGAACCTCGGCGCGGGCGCCGAAGTGGCTGATCACCTCGGCGGCGACGATGCCGCCGATGCGCGCCGCAAGGACGAGGTCGAAATCATGGGTGATGCCGTACAAAAAGCCCGCCGCATAGGCATCGCCGGCGCCCGTGGTATCGACGACGGGCTTGATCGGCACCGCATCGACGACGTGAACTTCGTCGCCCGAAATGATCACCGAGCCCTTCTTGCTGCGGGTCAGGGCGGCGATGCGGCAATGGCCGCGCACGCGCTGCATGGCGGCATCGAAGGTGTCGACCCGATAAAGGGATTTGATCTCTTCTTCGTTGGCGAACAAGACATCGACGTGGTCGTTCAACAGATCGCAAAAATCGCTCCGGTGACGGTCGACGCAAAACGGGTCGGAAAGACTGAGCGCCACCATCCTCCCGGCTTGGCGCGCCACGGTGGCGGCCAGGATGAAGGCTTCCTTGGCGCCTGGGGGATCCCACAAATAGCCTTCCAGATAGGTCACCTTGGCGGCGGCGATGAGATCGCGGTCGATGTCGCCGGGTCCGAGCTCGACGCAGGCGCCGAGGTAGGTTTGCATGGTGCGCTGGGCGTCGGCGGTAACGAAGATTAGGCACCGCGCCGTGGCCGCCCCTCCCGTTGCGAGCAAGGTTTCGAAGGTGACCCCCAAGGCCCGGATGTCGTGGCGGAATATGGCGCCAAGCTGGTCGTCGCGCACCTTGCCGATGAAGGCGCTGGCGGCGCCCAGCGAGGCCAGGCCGGCGATGGTGTTGGCGGCCGATCCGCCGGAACACTCGATGGCCGGCGCCATGGCGTCGTACAGGACCTTGGCGGTGTCGGCGTCGATCAGGGTCATCGCCCCCTTGGCTAGGCCGTGCGCCGCCAGGAATTCGTCGTCGGAATGGGCCAGGACATCGACGATTGCATTGCCGATGCCGATGACGTCGTAGCGGGCCGTCATTCTTGTCTCCTTGCCGCCGCGCGGGACCCGGCAGTATACCGGGGGCGCCGGCCCGAGCAAAGGCACGCCGATTGGATTTGCCCGGGGCGGCGGCGGCGGGTAACAATGCCGCTCGTTCGAGATGCAAGAGAGTGCACGACCGCCGTGTTCGAAGCCTACCTCAAAGCCATCGGGCAACTTTCCGACCCCGCCGTCCGCCGCGTCGCCTGGTTGGGCATCGGCGTCGCCGGCGCCGTCTTCGCGGCCCTGTGGACGGCGATCGGCGCGGTGCTTGCCAATACTGCCTTCTTCGAGCACGTCTGGCTTGAATGGGCGGTCGACGCGCTCGGCGGCCTCGCCACCTTGGTCCTTACCTGGCTCTTGTTTCCCGGCGCCATCAGCGCCGTCGTGGGCGTCTTGCTGGAACGGGTCGCCGGCGCCGTCGAGGCGCGTCACTATCCCCACCTGACGCCGGCTTCTGGGATTTCGACCCTGGCCGGCGTGGTCTCGGCGCTGCGATTTCTGATCGTGGTGGTAGTGGTCAATCTGGGGCTCGTCGTGTTTCTTTTCGTGCCGCCGGTTTTCCCTTTTGTCTTCTATGGCGCGAACGGGTATCTTTTGAGCCGGGAGTATTTCGAATTGGTGGCGCTCAGGCGCACCGATCGGGATACGGCGCGGTCCCTGCGTCGCGCCCACCGGGGCACGCTCTTGGCCACGGGTGTGATCGCCGCGTTGGCGCTGACCGTGCCGGTGGTCAACCTGCTGGCCCCGGTGGTGGTGACCGCCGCCATGGTCCATTTGTTCGAGACCTGGCGGGCCCGTGATCGCGGCGCTTGAAGCTTCGTCCGGGGGCGCCTGGCAAAGCGGATGAGAGGAACGCAAGCAAGAAGGAAGACACCATGTTCCGTCGAGACAAGGATGATGGCGACGACAAAAAGGCGCCGGACGACGATGGCGACAAGGACATCGGCACGCCACCTTTGAAGCCCTTTTCGACGCGCGGTACTCATGGTCCCGCCAAGCCCGCGGCACAGCCCGGCGCGGCGCGCCCCAACATACCCAGGCAGGTCTCCGAAATTCCCAGCGCGCCCCGGCGCGGCGACCGCGGCCGGCCCGGCCAGAGCGAGGGCAACAAGCTGACTGTCGGCCGCGACATCCGCCTCAAAGGCGAGATTACGGCCTGCGACAAGCTGGTGGTCGAGGGCCGGGTCGAAGCCTCCCTCACCGACGCCCGTGTCATCGAGGTGGCGCCCACCGGCTATTACAAAGGTGACGCCCAGGTTGACGAGGCCGACATCAGCGGCCGATTCGAGGGCCAACTGATGGCCCGCGACAAACTCACGGTCCGCGCCGAGGGCCGCATCAGCGGCTCCATCCGCTACGGCAGTATCGTCATCGAATCGGGGGGCGAAGTTTCAGGCGACATGCGAACCCTCGACGGCACCGGCGAAGCGGCGGACGACGGAAAGAAAAAGCCGGCCACCGGCACGTCGTGACGAGGACCAGGAGCGCCGCGCTCGGGACGGCGATCGTGGTATGGGGACTGACCGCCTGCGCCCCGCGGCCGCCGGTGCTTGCCCCCGCAGCACCGGATATTGCGCCGCCACAAGTCGCCAAGTCCGAGACGCCGGCCGCGGTCGCGCCGCCCCCGGCCGAGGAGGCCCCCCGATACCCGCCGCTGCCGACACTGGCCCTGGCGCCACCCGTGTCCGAGCCCCGCCCCGCCCCATCGATGAAGGACCTGCCCGGCCCCGACAGCCTGATCGGCCTCACCGCCGATGCCGTCACGGCGGCGCTGGGGGCGCCCCAGTTTCGGCGCCGCGAAGCACCCGCCGAGGTCTGGCATTACCGTACCAAGACCTGCTTTTTGGATCTCTTTCTCTACCTGGACCGCGCCGCTCTCAGGGTCACCCACGTCGAGGCGCGCGGCCACGACGTCGCCGCCGTCGGGAAAAAGGACTGTTATCTGAGTTTGCTCGTCAAGAAGAGCCCGGCCAAGGCTCTCTGACGCCCCTTTCCCGGGCAACCGAAATAGGCGGCGGTGCCGCTTAAATCGTGGTCTTGCCCTTGAAGCGGCACAGATCGGCCACGACGCAGGATTCGCACAAAGGCTTGCGCGCCTTGCAGGTGTAACGCCCATGCAGGATGAGCCAGTGGTGGGCGTGACGTTTCCACTTCGGCGGGGTGCGCTTTACGAGACCCTTCTCGACCTCGAGCGGCGTCTTGCCGGGGGCCAGGCCGGTGCGGTTGGAAACCCGGAAAATGTGGGTATCGACGGCGATGGTCTCCGCGCCGAAGGCGACGTTGAGCACCACGTTGGCCGTCTTGCGCCCGACGCCTGGCAGTTTTTCGAGCAAGGCGCGATCGTTGGGGACTTCGCCGTCGTGGTTTTCGATCAGCATGCGGCTGAGCGCGATGATGTTCTTGGCCTTGGTATTGTAGAGCCCGATGGTCTTGATATAGCGGCGCAGCTTGGCTTCGCCGAGCGCCGCCATATCGGCCGGTGTCGATGCCTCGGTGAAAAGCGCCGGTGTCGCCTTGTTGACGCCAACATCGGTGGCCTGGGCCGACAACACCACCGCGACCAGCAAGGTGAACGGATTGACGTATTCAAGCTCGGTCCTGGGCTCCGGGCTGTGCCGGGCGAGGCGGGCGTAGAAGGGATCGATGTCGGCTTTTTTCATGTCCTCTCCCCATGCTCAGGCGAAGCCCAGGCCATGTACTCGTAAAAAGGCTTCACAAAGCTACCGTTCTATCCGTTTCTTGGCCACAAGCGGAATTCGCGAGCCAGGCTTTCCCAATTCTCCATCGTACGAGTAGGTCGCTTGTTTGATTCTCCATTCCTGAACCGATAAGCTCGTTGGCGCTTTCCAAGAATCCTTACTTGGCAGCTTGGGCACCACCAAATATCCGATACACAGCCTTAGTTTTTCGTGAAGGTTAAGTCCGAATTAGCACATTGAACAGATTGGAAGAGGAGCGGGAAGCTCAAAGAATCTGGCGACCGAAAACACCGATGGTCGAATCGGCCGTCGAAGGCTTGCTGAGTCGAGAGTTTCTGGACCCTGCCAAGGCACGCGATTTGGAGAGGCGTGAACTTGGCCAAATCCTGCGATTCGCAAGGAGCGAAGTTCCCTTTTATCAGTCTCAAGAGATATGGTCAGGGCTTCCTCTCGGTGCATCGGTCGATCGCGATGTACTTGCCGAATTGCCGATCCTTCGCAAACACCATATTCACGAAAACTTTGACGCCTTGAAGGCGCGGCGCCTACCAAACGGAGAGCTTGTCGCCGGTCAGACACGTTCCTCTGGAACCACCGGTCGACCGACAAAAGTCCTGTTCGGCGGACGGGCGATTAGGATGTACGGTTTGTTGGCCCAGCGCGGAATGCGCTGGGCGCGATTTGATCCCACTTGGAAGCAAGCCGTCATACGCCTTCCGCAAAACTTACCGCGCCGGCCGGATGGCTCGGTGCTTGCGGATGGTGATGCTCACCGAAGCCGTGGCTGGATGTATGTCAGACATTGGTTCCACACCGGTACCATGGTCGGGTTCAACCGAACCAACTCAGCCGAAGCACAAACAGAGTGGCTGCAGAAAGAAAGGGCACAGTATCTGGTCACGTTTCCAGGGTCCTTGGAAACGCTCGTGTACGCATGTCAGGGCAAGCCGGTCGACAGTTTGCTTGCACTGCATTCCATTAGTGCGACCCTGACACAGGGAATGCGCGATCGTGTGGAATCCGCAACCGGATTGACGGTACACCAGTCTTACGGACTAAACGAGATTGGCACCGTTGCCCTCCGTTGCGAGGCGGGGCGTTACCATGTGAACCCTGAGCACTGCCTAGTCGAGATAGTGGACGAAAACGGAAGCCCGTGCAAAGCGGGCGAGACGGGTCGGATCGTGGTTACCGGCTTGACGAATTTTGTGATGCCACTGATTCGATATGACACCGGGGATCTTGGCGTGGCGGTGGACGGAGCCTGCGACTGTGGACGGACTTTGCCGAGTTTCGGTACGATCGTCGGACGCTATCGGCCGATGCAGTATACGCCTGAAGGAACGGCGCGACACGTAAACATAATACAGGCAACGATTGCGGAATTGCCCTTGGAGGCTCTATCGGGTCTTAGGGAGTACCAAATACATCAATTCCGTGACGGCAGCTTTGAACTGAGATTGGCAACGAAGGATGAAGACAACACTCGATTGACGGACGCATTGCGCCAAGTGTGGGACGCTCAAACCGATGTCCCGCCCCCCCTGCGAATCCTTCGAGTGGGCGAAGTTCTTCCTACGTCAGGGGGAAAACAGCAAGAATTTACGTCGGACTTCTTTCCTCCCATTGAGGAAGGGTCTTGATATGGCATGGACGCGGCAAGCCAAATGACGGACGAGCCTCTTTCTCTCATCGCCCCGCTGGCCGCCAAAACGGGAGAACAGCATTGCCGCAACGACGAGGGCTCGGGCAGTTGTGCCTGGTATCACGGTACGCTCGACTACTTGCGTCTGCTCGATTTGGTGATATCTCCACATGCTCACCGCGACTTTTTCGTCCCGGCATTCCAAGGGCTGGCGGAGGGTTCGTCCTCTCATCGGGTTCTCGTCTCGGGGGCCGGCGATTGTTCGATGATGACCCAGGTGCTGAGCGGTTTCCGCGCCGCCTCCGTCGAGCCCGATATCACGGTCATTGATCGATGCGAGACGCCGTTGATTCTCAATCGATGGCTTGCCGAACGCGAGGGCCTGTCTATTGAGACGGCCCAGTCGGAGGTCCTAGATTTTGAGACCAGCCACCCGTTCGATGTAATTTGCACCCATTGTTTCCTTGGCTATTTCACCTCTGAGGTCCGCCCCAGGGTGGCCGACAAGTGGTTTTCCCTGCTTCGACCCGGAGGACGCCTGCTGACCATCAACCCGATCCGAAACACGCCCGATGATTCTCTCGTCCGGTTTACGCCCGAACAGGCCGCCTCTTTCGGGGAAAGGGCCCTAAGAGCGGCCCAGAGCAGACCCGATCTTTTCGGAACCGACTTGGATTGGTTTCGCAAACGGGTTGGGGAATACGCCCGGAATTTCGGATCCTATCCTGTCCGTTCGGCTGAGGACTTCAGGAGCCTTTTCGAAAAGGCCGGTTTTTCCGTCGAGAGGATGTCCCCTCTTTCCTTGCCCGGAACCCCTGTATCGGCATCTTCCGGACCGACGGAACTCGGACTGCTGTTTATGTCCGTTGTTGCCGTCCGGCCCTGACAATTGTGGACGGACAGGCGACCTGCTCGGCAGTGACCTCTATCACGGTAGGATGACGCGTGTGATCGTCTTCGCGCGCAATTTGGGTTGAAAGGGATCGATGTCGGCTTTTTTCATGATCTCCTTTCCTCCGTCCCGTTCAGGCAAAGCCGAGGACGTTGCGCATGGAATAGCGCCCGGCGGGCTTGTCCCTTGCCCACAGGGCGGCACGGACGCCGCCCTCGGCATAAAGGGCGCGCGAAAAGTTGCGCTGGGTGAGCTCGATGCGCTCGCCCCGGCCGGCCAGAATGACCGTGTGATCGCCGGTCACGTCGCCGCCCCTGGAGACGGCGAAGCCGATGTCCGAGGCGCGCCGTGGCCCGGTCTCTCCGTGGCGCACCTTGCGCGCCACTTGGCCGAAGTCCTGGCCCCGCTTTCGGGCCACCGACTGACCCAGCATGACCGCCGTGCCCGAGGGCGAATCGACCTTGCCGCGATGGTGGATGTCGGTGATCTCAACGTCGTAGCCGGGGCCAAGGGCGGCGGCCGCGCGTTCGGTCAGGGTCATCAAGAGGGTAACGCCGACGCTCATGTTGGAGGCCTGGACGACGACGGTCTCAAGGGCCGCGGCATTGACCGCCGCGTGGTGCTCGCTCTCCAGCCCGGTGGTGCCGAGGACCAGGATCGTCCGGTGTCGGCTGGCCAGTTCCAGGTGGCCCAGGACGGCTAGCGGGTTGGTGCAGTCGATGACCGCATCGGCGGCCTGGAACAAGGCTTCCGCGTCGTCGCCGACGGTCAGCCCGGCCGCCTCCAAACCGGCCTGGACCGCTACGTCCTTGCCCATGGCGGGGCTTGCCGCCAGGTCGCATCCGCCGGCCAGTTCGCAGTCGGGTGAAGCCAGGACCTCGGCGATCAAGAGCCGGCCCATGCGCCCGCCGCTGCCGGTCACGCCGATTTTCATTCTCGGTCGGGCGCTCATACCAAATCCAGGACTTCGGCCATGGAATAAAGGCCCGCCGGCCGGCCGACGGCCCAGCGCGCCGCCCGGACGGCGCCCTTGGGATAGATGGCGCGGGTCGATCCCCGGTGCGTCACCTCCAGGCGCTCGCCGGTGCCGGCGAAGATCGCCGTGTGGATGACCGACAAATCGCCGCCGCTGACCGTGGCCAGGCCGATCGCTCCCCTGGGCCGCCGGCCGATGTCGCCGAGCCGCCCCCTTTGTTCGACCTGGTCGAGGACGACGCCGCGTCCGGCGGCGGCGGCGCGGGCCAGGGCCAGGCTGGCGCCGGACGGCGCATCGACCTTGTGGCGGTGCTGCTGGCCCAGGATTTCGACGTCATAGTCGGTTCCGAGGGCGGCGGCGGCTCGCTCGGCCAGGGCCAAGACGACGTTCATGCCGAGGCTTGTGTTGGCCGGCTGGACGATGGCGGTCTTGGCCGCCGCCGCCGCGACCGCCGACTGGTCCTCGGCGCCGATGCCGGTGGTGCCGAGGACCAGGGGAACGCCGTGCCGAGCCGCCAGATCGGCGCTCGACGGCGCCGCCGAAGCGACGGAAAAGTCGATAACCGCGTCGCAGGCGGTGAACAATGCTTCGCCATCCGCCGTAACCGCCAGCCCGGCCGGCGCCAGGCCGGCCTGTTGCGCCACATCGCGGCCGATGACGGCGCTGCCCGCCCGCCCGGTGCCGCCGCCGAGCGCGCAGCCTTCCGTTTGGGCGACCTCTTGCACGAGCAGGCGGCCGAGACGGCCGCCGCAGCCGACGATTCCGATCCTCAGTGGTGGCGAGACGCTCATGCCAGACCAAGAACGTCGCGCATGGAATAAAGGCCCGCCGGCTGGCCCACCGCCCAGCGCGCCGCCGCCACGGCGCCCTGGGTGTAGATGGATCGCGACGAGGCCTTGTGGGCGATCTCGACCCGTTCGCCGGCGCCGGCGAATATGACCGTGTGTTCGCCCGGCGAATCGCCGCCGCGCAGGACGGCGAAGCCGATGGCGCCCGCCGGCCTGGGCCCGATTTCCCCGTCGCGCTGAAAGACGGCGAGGGCGTCGAGATCCGCGCCGCGTCCGGCCGCCGCCGCGCGGCCCAGCGCCAGCGACGTGCCCGACGGCGCGTCGACCTTGTTGCGGTGGAACAATTCGACGATTTCGATGTCGTAGTCTTCGCCGAGGACGGCGGCGGTCTGCTCGGTCAGTTCGACCATCAGGTTGACGCCGATGCTCATCGACGACGACTGCACGACGGCGGTGTGCCGGGCCGCCGCCTCGACGGCTTCTTGCTGGGCGGCATCCAGGCCCGAGGTCCCGTGCACCAGGGCGACGCCGTGGGCCGCCGCCAGTTCGGCGTGATGGGATGCGGCGCCAGCCACCGAAAGGTCGATGACCGCGTCGCAATCCCGGAACAAGGCCCCGGCGTCGTCGGTGACGATAAGTCCCGAGGGTTCAAGCCCCGCCTGTTCGGTCACGTCGCGCCCGATGAGCGGGCTTCCCGGCCGCCCGCTGCCGCCGCTAAGCCGGCAGTCCTCGGCGGCCGCCACTTCCTTGACCAACAGCCGGCCCATGGTGCCGCCGCAACCGACAATGCCGATTTTCATGTTCTGACCTCCCCTCATGGGCCGCCCGCCGGCGCCGTACGGCGGCGCCCGGGCGTCCTTTCCTTAATTCTTGAGGGTTCGGGTAGCAGAGGTTGGGCGGTCCGGTCAATCGAACACTAGTGTCCTGGAACAGAAGGTCGTGGCCTATACGATCGCTTTACCCGTTCGCTCGGCAGGAAGGGAGGCGCGGGCGATGCCTTTGCATCGGCAAGCCTTCCTGACGTACCGAGGGGGCGGGAAAAGCGACCCGGAGGGCGGTCTTCCGAGCCCACCGGTCGTCGTTGCGCGGCGCTTGTGATGGTCCCCCATCACGGCGCACCACGCGCCTAGCCGGATGAACTCGGAAGGCCGTCGTATAGGCCACGAACTTCTGTTCCAGGGCACTCGGGATTATTCCTTCAGGTCTTCCCACAACTCCTTGACCTTGGTGAAGAAACCATGGCTTTCGGGGCTGTGTTGTTCGCTGCCCCCGTCTTGTTCGAACTGGTGCAAAAGGTCTTTTTGTTTCTTGGTCAGGTTGACCGGCGTTTCGACCGACGCCTGGACGAACATGTCGCCGCGCGCCTTGCTGCGCAGGATGGCCATGCCCTTGCCCTTGAGACGGAACTGATTGCCGGTCTGGGTGCCGGCCGGGATCGTGACCCGCGCCCGGCCGCCGTCGACGGTGGGCACCTCTATGGCGCCGCCCAGCGCCGCCGTGGTAAAGGCGATGGGGACGCGGCAATGGATATTGGCGCCGTCGCGGTGGAAGAGGCGGTGCGACGCCACCGAGAGAAAAATGTAGAGATCGCCCGCCGGGGCGCCGCGCAGGCTCGCTTCGCCCTCGCCGGCAAGGCGGATGCGGGTGCCGTCCTCGACGCCGGCCGGGATGTTGACCGACAAGGTCTTCTCCTTGTGCGTTCGGCCGGTGCCGCTGCAGGCCTTGCACGGATCGCGGATCACCTGGCCGACGCCCTGACACGACGGGCAGGTTCGCTCGACGGTGAAAAACCCTGATTGGGCGCGCACCCTGCCCTGACCGTGGCAGGTCGGACAGGTTGTTGGCGCCGCGCCGCCCGCCGAACCGGAACCCTTGCACGACGCGCACGGCACCGAGGTGGGAACGCGGATGGAAGCCTTCTTGCCGCTGTAGGCATCGGCGAGAGAGACTTCCATATTGTAGCGCAAGTCGGAACCACGCGACGGTCCGCCGGAACCGCGCCGGGTGCCGCCCTGACGGTTGGCGAAATCGCCGAACATCTCGTCGAAAATGTCGGCGAATCTCGTCGTAAATCCACCTTCGAAGCCGCCGCCGCCGGCCGCCCCGGGGCCGCCCGCCTCGAAGGCGGCGTGGCCGAAGCGGTCATAGGCGGCGCGCCGCTGGTCGTCCTTCAGGACGTCATAGGCTTCGTTGATTTCCTTGAACTTTTTGTCGTCGCCCTTGCCGTCAGAGTTGCGGTCGGGATGATACTTCATGGCCAGCTTGCGGTACGATTTCTTGATCTCGTCCGCGCTGGCATCCCGCGCCACGCCAAGAGCGTTGTAGTAGTCTTGCTTGGCCATCAAAGCGGACTCGCGATCGTGGAGCGTCTCGGCGCCGAGCCGCCATCAAGGGGAGCCGCCGTCATCGCGGGCCTTCGCTTCCCGCCGCCCGCGCCCGCTATTCGGCCTTCTTTTCTTTTTCCGGGTCGACTTCCTCGAAGTCGGCGTCGACGACATTGGGATCGTCATCTCCGGCGCTGTCGGCGGCGTCGGCCTTGGGCGCCTCACCCTCGGGCGCCTCGTCACCGCCGGCCTCGGCGGCCTGGGCGGCCTGGGCGGCCTCGTCCTGGCTCGCCTTGTAGATCGCCTCGCCAAGCTTCATGGAGGCCTGAGTCAGGGATTCCGTCTTGGCCGTAATGGCGTCCAGGTCCTCGCCTTCCTTAACCTCGCGCAATTCCGTTAGGGCGTCTTCGATGGCCGTCTTTTCGTTCTCGGAGACCTTGTCGCCGTATTCGGAGAGGTTCTTTTCGGTGGTATGGATCAGGGCGTCGGCGTGGTTGCGCGCCTCGATCAGTTCGCGCCGGCTCTTGTCCTCGTCGGCGTGCTCCTCGGCCTCCTTGACCATTTTTTCGACCTCGGCGTCCGACAGGCCGCCCGAGGCCTGGATGCGCACCTGCTGCTCCTTGCCCGTCGCCTTGTCCTTGGCCGAGACGTTGACGATACCGTTGGCGTCGATGTCGAAGGTCACCTCAATCTGGGGCAGGCCGCGCGGCGCCGGCGGAATGCCGACCAGGTCGAACTGGCCCAGCACCTTGTTGTCGGCGGCCATTTCGCGCTCGCCCTGGAAGACGCGGATGGTTACCGCGTTCTGATTGTCCTCGGCGGTCGAGAAAACCTGGCTTTTGCGCGTCGGGATGGTGGTGTTGCGGTCGATGAGGCGGGTGAAGACGCCGCCCAGGGTCTCGATACCGAGCGACAGCGGCGTCACGTCGAGCAAAAGCACGTCCTTCACGTCGCCCTTCAAGACGCCGCCCTGGATGGCGGCGCCGAGCGCCACGACCTCGTCGGGATTGACCCCCTTGTGGGGCTCGCGGCCGAAGAACGCCTGAACCGTCTCGATAACCTTGGGCATGCGGGTCATGCCGCCGACCAAGATTACCTCGTCGATCTCGCCCGCCGTGAGCCCGGCGTCCTTGAGCGCCGCCTTGCTCGGCCCGACGGTCTTTTCGATCAGGGGTTCGACCAGGGCCTCCAGTTTGGCCCGCGTCAGCTTGATGTTGAGATGCTTGGGCCCGGACTGGTCGGCGGTGATGAAGGGCAGGTTGACCTCTGTCTGGACAGCGCTGGAAAGCTCGATCTTGGCCTTCTCGGCCGCCTCCTTGAGACGCTGCAGGGCAAGCTTGTCCTCGCGCAGGTCGATACCGGCATCCTTTTTGAACTCGTCGGCCAGATAGTCGATGATCGACTTGTCGAAGTCCTCGCCGCCGAGGAATGTGTCGCCGTTGGTCGATTTGACCTCGAACACGCCGTCGCCGATCTCGAGGACCGAGACGTCGAAGGTGCCGCCGCCGAGGTCATAGACCGCGACGGTGCCCGACTTCTTCTTTTCCAGTCCATAGGCCAACGCCGCCGCCGTCGGCTCGTTGATGATGCGCAGCACTTCAAGGCCGGCGATCTTGCCCGCGTCCTTGGTTGCCTGGCGCTGGGAATCGTTGAAGTGGGCCGGAACCGTGATCACCGCCTGGCTAACGCTTTCGCCCAGATAGGCCTCGGCGGTTTCCTTCATTTTCTGCAAGATGAAGCCGCTGATCTGGCTCGGGCTCAGCTTCTTGCCGCCGCCTTCGACCCAGGCGTCGTCGTTCTTTGCCTTGACGATCTTGTAGGGAACCAGGCCCTTGTCCTTTGTCGTCATGGGATCGTCATAGCGCCGGCCGATCAGGCGCTTGATGGCGAATAGCGTATTTTCCGGGTTGGTCACCGCCTGGCGCTTGGCCGCCTGGCCGACCAGGCGTTCGCCCGATTCGGTGAAGGCAACGATCGAGGGCGTGGTGCGCATGCCCTCCGCGTTTTCGATGATTCGGCTGTCCTTGCCGTCCATAATGGCGACACACGAATTGGTGGTCCCCAGATCGATCCCGATAACCTTGCTCATGGCGATACCTTGCTGCCTGCGGCGAATTCCCGCGGCCCCCGTCCGGCACCGCTGGAAACCCCCGAAAAAGTGGGTTTGCGTTTCGTCGCGATATATAGGTGTGTCAAGACGGCGGCGCAACCGCCGGGCCTAAATTGGCCCTCTTGCCGGGCGCCGGCATCGCCGAGTGATGATGCGGGCCGTTTCCGGCCACGCCGATCGCGCTCTACGCGCTGATCGCCGCCATCGCCTGCGCCATGTTGCGCGCCGCCCGCGACAGGGCTTTCTTGACCGTCCCGCCGAACATGTGGCGCATGAGACCGAAATTCATGTGGGCGACGTGAACCGCGCCCGATGGGTCCTCGTATACGACGACCGCGGTCGGCATCATCACCAGCATGGGTTTGTCGCCGTCGCTTCTGGTGATATCAAACCCGGATCGGGCATTGCAGAAGTAGACGACCATCGCCCCACCCATGTCGGACAGGCCCTGGTGATGGTAGTATTCCTGCAAATCGAGGACCTGGGGAACCGTCCAGCCGCTGTCGGTCGCCGCTTGGCGAACCTTGGTGACGGTCTCGGCGTAGTCGAACCGGCTCGGGATCGACTTGAACATCATCGCGCTCACAAGTCCCATGGTCAGCCTCCTCCCGTTCGGCACGACCGAAGGAAGTTCCAAGATGCGCTCAGGGGCCCGACGTTCGTGCCGCCATCAGGTCCCGGCGCACGAAGTGCCAGATGATCAGATTGAGGATCCCGAGGATCAGAAGCAACGGAAACGGAATAAGGGAGATATAGGTGAAGACGATAACAACCCCCGGTGCGCCGAGACGTATCATTTCCACCAACGCACGGACCAAGAGGACGAAATAGAGGATAAGGAGTCCCGACAAAACAACCAAGGCAACCACCAGGGTGGTTGGATCAATTTGCAGATCAATTCCGTTCAACATGGCGTCATTCCCCCAATTTCGCGATGTTTAAAGAATCCTCCGTTTATTCGAATGCTCTATTATAGCTCCTTGTCGACCTTGGCGCCGGCGGGATCGTCCTTTTTTTCGTAGGCCTTGGCGGTGTCGGTCTTGGACGACGGTTGGGCGGGCGGGGCTTCTTTCGATTCCGCCTTCGGACCGCCCTTGCTGACGCCGACCTTAGACGGGCGCAACAGGCGGTCGTGCAGCATGTATCCGGTTTCCAGCACCTGAACCACGGTGCCGGCGGGGTGGTCGGGGTCCTCTAGCTCGAACATGGCCTCGTGGAGGTTGTGGTCGAACCTCTGCCCCAGGGCCTCGATGGGACGGACGCCGGTGCGTTCGAAGGCGCTGAGCATTTCGCGTTCGGTGATCTCCAGGCCGACGAACAGGTTTTCCAGGGCTTCGTTCTCGCCCCTCGCCTCGGCGCTCACGCTTTCCAGGGCGCGGCGCATGTTGTCGGCCGCCTTCAGCAATTCGCGGGCAAAATTGGCGGCGGCGTACCTCGACGCATCGGCGCGGTCGCGTTCGGCGCGCCGGCGCACGTTCTCGGTTTCGGCCAGGGCGCGCAACAACTTGTCCTTGAGGTCCGCCGCCTCGGCCTCGACGGCCGCCAGACGCTCCTCGGCCGGGGTGTCGGCCGGAGTATCGGCCGGGGTCTCGGCCGGGGTTTCGCCGGACGCCTCGGCCGGGGTTTCGCCGGACGCCTCGGCTGGCGGCTTTTCCGCGTCCGGCGTTGCCGGCGTCTCGTGCGGCACCTCGGTCGGCGGCACCTCGCTCGGCGGCGCCTCGTCGTGGGATGCTTCGGGTGCCGGTTTTTGTTTCTTGTCCGCGCGTTTCGCCATATCGTCGATCCGTTCCTTTATCCGATCAGACGGCCGATAAGCTTGGCCGTGTAGTCAACCATGGGAATGATGCGCGCATAGTTCATGCGGGTCGGCCCGATGACACCGATGGCCCCGACGATGCGTTGGCGCGCATCTTGATAAGACGAGACGATCATGGAACATCCCGACACGTTGAACAACTGGTTGTCGGCGCCGATAAATATGCGCACGCCGTCGGCGCTGTCGGCGAGCGACAACAGGCGCAACAAGGTCTCCTTGGTTTCCAGGGTCTCGAAAAGGGTGCGGATGCGCTCCAAATCGGCCACCGCGGTGACGTCGTCCAAGAGGTTGGCCTGCCCGCGGACGATCAGCGAACCGCCCTTCTCGCCGCCGGCCCAGGTTGCCAGGCCGGCTTCGACGACGCGCGTCGTCAGGGTATCGAGCTGGGCCCGGTGTTCGTCCAGTTCCGCTTTGATGGCCTGGGCCGTTTCGGGCACCGTGTGGCCGACCAGGCGGGCGCTCAGGTAGTTGCTGGCCTCGACCAGGGCCGACGGCGGCAGGCCGTGGGGCACCTCGACGATACGGTTCTCGACGGCCCCATTCTCGTTGACCATGACGACCATCACCCGGCCCGGGCCGAAGCTTACGAATTCGATGTGGCGCAGCGGGCTGTCCGCTTTCGGCGCCATGACCAGACCGGCGCAGCGCGACAGTCCCGAGAGCCCCGTCGTCGCCTCCTCGAGCAACGTCTCCAGGCTCTTGTCGGTGCCGGCGCATTGGCTCTCGATGGTGTCGCGTTCTTCCTCGGTCAGGTTGCCGACCTCCAACAACCCATCGACGAAAAGGCGCAGCCCGGCCTCCGTGGGCAGGCGCCCGGCCGATGTGTGGGGGGCATAGAGAAGGCCCGCTTCCTCCAGATCCGCCATCACGTTGCGAATGGTGGCCGGCGACAATCCGAGATCAAGGCGCTTGGCCAAGGTGCGCGAGCCGATCGGCTCGCCAGTCTCCATGTAGGCGTCGACGATATTGCGAAAGATCTCGCGCGAACGTTCGTTGAGGTCCAAGATCATGGCGGCTCCGTGCCTTCGGGGGTCGTCCCCCGCACCGCGAATACGGGGACACCTCGTGGCCCCGTCGTGTCCCGGAATCTAGTAACCGCCCGGGCCAGCGTCAACGGAGCAGCGTTTGAAACCCGCTATCGCCAGGGCCGGGCGTCGCTTGACGGCGGGGGCGAGAAACCCGACGATAATAGGGTCGAAGACGGTGTTGCTGCACAGGGTGCTGTAAACGGGAGGTGCGAAATGGCGAGGTTGGTGAGCGCTATGGTGGCCGGCCTGCTGGCCTGTGGATTGGTGGGGACGGCGGCGTTGGCGGAGGAAAAGGAAGAGAAAGAGGTCTGGGTGCCGGTCGCCAACAAGGCTAAATGTTCGGTTTGGGACTTTCCTTTGGAAAGGACGAAACGGGGTCCTGGACGGGTGAGTGCCGCGACGGCAAGGCCGAGGGAAAGGGCGTGTTGACGTGGCGCGGCCCGACAAAGGATGGAAAGGGATGGACGAATACCTTCACCGGCACGATGAAAGGCGGCAAGGCGCAGGGCGAGGGTTATTATGACTGGGGCGACGGCGATTTCTACAAAGGCGGGTACAAGGACGGCAAGAAGCACGGCTATGGCGTTGTCGAATTCTTCGATTGGCTCGACGGTCCCGGCAGGTACGAAGGAGAGTTCAGAAACGGCAGGTGGCACGGAAAGGGAAAATTCACCGATGAATGGGGCGTTTACGAGGGTGGTTTCAAAGACGGTAATTTCCATGGCCGCGGTGTTTACAAATTCGAAAACGGCAACAGATACGAAGGTGAGTTCAAGGACGATAAGGAGCACGGCCAGGGTGTCTTCGTGTGGAAGGAGGGCGACCGCTACGAGGGCGGCTTCGTGGACGGCAAGGAGCACGGCCACGGCGTCACGAAGTTCTCCAACGGCAATCGCCACGAGGGCGAATACAAGAACGGCAAGCCAAACGGCCGGGGAATATTCGTTTGGGCGAGCGGCAGTACCTACACCGGCGGTTTCAAGGACGATAAATTTCATGGACATGGCGTCATGAGGTTCGCCGGCGGCAACAGATTCGAGGGCACTTATAAGGACGGCGACACTGCCGGACGGGGTACGTTTACATTCCGCGACGGTGACGAGTGCGAAGGCGAATGGGGGGCTGAGTACCGCCTGCAAGGGACGGGCAAGGGCCGAAGCAAGGGCCGCTTCGTGAAGTGCTATTTGGAAGGCAAAACAATCATGTTCAAGTATTGATCGGTGATTGCGGAGAGCCGAACGGCTGGTGCCCGCGAACCCGAATTTGCTCGGCTTATTCCCGCAGTCCCGCCTTGAGAAGGCCGTCGCGATGGTGCGCGTGGTCGGCGTCTTTCAAATAGTGCTGGGTCGCCATGTGGGCGCCAACGGAGAAGTCGGGGTCTTGATCCAGCACTTCCTGGCGGTGCGCCGCCGCCTGGGCCTCGTCGTCCAGATAGGCGTAACAGGCGGCAAGATATGAGTGATGCATCTGATCGGGTGCGCTGATTTGCTTGATCGCCTCGATTGCGTCGGGGTAACGGCGGCCGACGAAATAGGCGCGGCTCAAATGGCTCCAAAATCGCGGCGGATGAAACGGGTTGAGTTGCATCGCCTTCTTGATCCATTCGACGCCCTCGTCGGGCCGACCGAGCCAGGTCATCAATTCGCCGTGCTGCACGACAACCAGATCGTAGTTCGGGTTGAGGTTCAGTGCCTTTTTCTGATGCAGCATCGCTTGGTCGTGGTTGTCCTGCCTGATGTGGAGGGCGGCGAGGATGCGGTTCACGTCGGCGTCGTTCTCGTCAAGGGCCCGCGCGCGCTCCACCTCGTGGGCGGCCTCTTGCAGGGTGGCTTCGGGGTCCTCGTCCCAGCCGTGGACCGAGGACTGACCCAGGACGCAGGCCCGCCAGGCGCGGGCATGGGCGTAGCCGGGATCCAGTTCAATAGCGCGGTCCAGAAGTTCCAGCGCGGCGGCGTTGTCGTCGCGCGAAGAGTTGTGGTGCAGCACCTTGCCCGCCAGGACGCATTCGTAGGCCGCCATGTTGTCGGCCGGCGTGTGGCGGGCGCGGTCATGGCTATCGGCTTCGACGCGACCGGGAAGGGTGGCGACAATCGCCGCCGTAATCTCGTCTTGGATGGCGAAGATGTCCTCAAGATTGCGATCGTAGCGTTCGGCCCAGACGTGGCGATCTTCGGCTCCTTCGATCAGCTGAACCGTTACGCGTACCCTTTCGCCCGCCTTGCGGATACTGCCCTCGACCACGTAGCCGACACCGAGGTCGCGGGCTACCTCTTGTACCTTCACCGCCTTGTCTTTGTAGGTGAAGGTCGAGTTGCGCGAGATCACGAACAGCTCCTTGAAGCGGGGCAACTGGGTGAGAATATCCTCGGTCAGTCCGTCGGCGAAGTACTCCTGTTCGGGATCGGCGCTCATGTTGACGAAGGGAAGGACGGCGATGGACGGCTTGTCCGCCCGCGCCTTGGCGCCGTCCGCGCCCGCCGGTTCGGGGGCGGCCGCCTCGTCGTCCTCGTGTTCGGCAGGCACGCCGCACAAAATTTTGTAGACGTGGATCGACTCGGCGATGTTCTTGACCTGATGCTCGCCCATGTCCTCGAACGCGCAGTCGACCTTTTTTCGAACCTGGTCGTAGACCGACGCGGTGACACAGATGCCCGGTGCCTCGGCCAGCCCCTCCAGGCGCGCCGCGATATTGACTCCATCGCCATGAATGTCGTCTTCGTCGACGGTGATTTCGCCAAGGTTGATCCCCATGCGGAATTTCATCCGCCTGGGATCGGGAATGTCGGCGTTTTGCATGGCGAATTGGCGCTGCATGGTGACGGCGCACGGCACCGCTTCGCTGACGGTCGGAAATTCGGCAAGAAACCCGTCGCCGGTGTGCTTGACGATGCGTCCCGAATATTCCGCGATGGACGGCTTGATGACCCCGGTCCGCGCCGCTTGCCAGGCGTCGACGGTGGCGTCCTCGTCCTCGTTCATAAGACGCGAGTAACCAGCGATATCAGCAGCCAAGATTGCCGCCAGACGGCGCTGGGTGAGTTGCTCGCCCATTTGTTACCCCGAACATTATTATTGGCGCCTATTTTAGAGAATGCCGCGCGGCTGGCAATCGTTTAGAAATTTGCCGGGGGTAGACGGCGTGCGCCCGGGGGACTAGCTTGTCGCGCCGCAACTTGAATTGGGATGGCCGTCATGAGAGCGTCCGGGCGCGCCGCCGATCAACTTCGCCCCGTGGTCCTTGAAGCGGATTTCAGCAAATACGCCGAGGGCTCGTGCCTGGCCCGCTTCGGCGACACCCATGTCCTGTGCGCCGCCACCGTCGAGCAACGGGTGCCGGCGTGGTTGCGCGATTCAGGAAAGGGCTGGGTGACCGCCGAATACGGTATGCTGCCCCGGGCCACCAACACGCGCACCGACCGCGAGGCGGCGCGCGGCCGGCAAACCGGACGGACCCAGGAGATCCAACGGCTCATCGGCCGCAGCCTGCGCGCCGTTACCGACCTGGCGGCGATGAACGAGATGATGATCAAGGTCGACTGCGACGTCCTGCAGGCCGACGGCGGCACCCGCACGGCCGCCGTCACCGGGGCGTACGTGGCGCTGCATCGCGCTTTCGAGCGGCTGGTGACGCTGGGCCTTTTGGAATCGGTGCCCCTGACCGATCAGGTGGCGGCAGTATCGTGCGGCATTGTCAAGGATGCCTCGGTCCTCGATCTGGATTACGAAGAGGACTCGGCGGCTCAGGCCGATGCCAATTTCGTCCTTACCGCCGCCGGCGGCATCGTCGAGATCCAGGGCACCGCCGAGGACGCGCCGTTCAGCGAGGCCCAGTTCATGGAGCTTGTGGCCCTGGCCCGCAAGGGCGTAGGCGAACTCGCGGCCCTGCAACGCGAGGTTCTCGGCCTTGGCTGAGCACCGGCATTTCGAAGGCGGGGCGATCGTCATCGCCAGTCACAACGCGGGCAAGGTGCAAGAGTTCGCCGATCTCCTGGCGCCCCTCGGGGCCGAGGCGAGCCCGGCCGCCGAGCTTGGATTGGCCGAACCGGCGGAGAGCGGCGAAACCTTCCGCGCCAATGCCGAGATCAAGGCCGTCGCCGCGGCCCGCGCCAGCGGTCTGCCGGCCCTGGCCGACGATTCGGGGCTGCAGGCGTCGGCTCTTGGCGGCGAGCCCGGCATCTATTCGGCGCGGTGGGCCGGACGGCGGCGCGATTTCGGCCGCGCCATGGAACGCCTGGAGCGTGAAATCGGCGACGACGACGACCGCCGGGCGCGTTTCGTATGCGCCCTTGCCCTGGCCTGGCCCGACGGCCATTGCGAAACCTTCGAGGGCGTCGTCCAGGGCTCCCTCGTATGGCCGCCCAGGGGCGAAAACGGGTTCGGCTACGACCCGGTTTTCGTGCCGCGCGGCCACGACGTCACCTTCGCCGAAATGGCGGCGGACGAAAAAGGTGCGATCAGCCACCGCGCCGATGCGTTTCGCCAACTGATGGCCGCCTGCTTCAACAACGGGTAACCCCTTGGACCGGGATGTCGCCCTTTACGTCCACTGGCCGTTCTGCCTCAGGAAATGCCCCTATTGCGACTTCAACAGCCACCTCGGCGACGCCGTCGACCGTCGCCGCTGGCGCGCAGCTCTCCTCGGTGAACTTTCCTATTTCGCCGGCCAGACAAAAGGCAGGCGTCTCACCAGCATCTTCTTCGGCGGCGGCACGCCGTCGTTGATGGAGGCCGAGACGGTGGCCCGGGTGATCGCCGCCGCCCGGCGCCACTGGCCGGGGCCGGACGACGTGGAGATTACGCTCGAGGCCAACCCGACGACGGCCGAGGCGGCGCTGTTCGAGGAATTTCGCGGCGCCGGCGTCGACCGGTTGTCGCTCGGCATCCAGTCCTTCGACGACCGGGCGCTTCGCTTCCTGGGCCGTACCCACGGCGGGCCTGAGGCGGTGCGCGCCTTCGCCCTGGCGGCCGACATCTTTCCGCGCTCGTCTTTCGACCTCATCTACGCCTATCCGGGACAGACGGCGGCGTCGTGGAGCGACGATCTGGGGCGCGCCGCCGACCTGGCGGCGGGGCACCTGTCGCTTTATCAGTTGAGCGTCGAGCGCGGCACCGAGTTCGCCAAACAGGGCGTCCGCGAAGCCGACGAGGGGACGGCGGCGACGCTCTTTGAGTTGACCCAGGAGCACTTGGCCTCGGCCGGCCTAACCGCTTACGAGATTTCCAACCACGCCCGGCCCGGCCAGGAATGCCGTCACAACGTGACCATCTGGCAAGGCGGCGACTACGTTGGCGTCGGACCGGGCGCCCACGGCCGCCTGCGGGAGGGGGGCCGGACCGACGCCTGGCGCCAGATCCCCCGGCCCGAGCGCTGGCTCGACGCCGTCGAGCGTACCGGCCATGGCACCGCCGACCGGGCTACCCTTGGCGATTCTGAGCGGATCGAGGAGCTTGTGATGACGGGCCTGCGCCTGACCAAGGGCATTGAGCAGCAGACCTTTCAAAGCGCCGCCGGGCGTAGCCTTGCCGAGGCTCTCGATGCGGGCCGCCTGGAACCGCTGATCGACGGCGGCTTCCTGGTCCTCGACGACGAAGGGTTGCGCGCGACCGCCGCCGGCCTGGTGCGCCTCAATGCCGTCATCGCCGCGTTGATGGCCTAGCAGCCGAAGCGCGTCAGAGTGCGCTCCACCGAAGCGGCGTAGGAGCCGCCGAACAGGCGCGTGTGAACCAAAAGCGGATAGAGGTTGTAGAGATCGCGCCGCTCCTCGAAGAAGCCCGGCCTGAGAGGCCTGAGCTCGCCATAGCGCGCGAAGAAGGGCTCGCCGAAGGTGTTGAACAGGGTCGCGAAGGCAAGCTCGATCTCGGCGTCGCCGTAATAGACGGCGGGATCGACGAAGCCAGCGATGCGCCCGGCGCGGCACAGCACGTTGCCGCCCCACATGTCGCCGTGGATCAGGGATGGCTTGTCGGGCTCGTCGAGCCAGTTGTCTAGGCGCGCCGCGAGCCGTTCCAACCGGCCCATGAGGGCGACCGGCAGCCGACCGGCATCGAGCGCCTCGCGTCCCATATACAACAGGCGGTGATCGCGGAAGAACGGGATCCATTCCGGGGCCGAAGGATTGGGCTGGGCGAGGCCGCCGATCACGGTATCGCGCTCGAGCCCGAACTCCGGCGCGGTGATGCCGTGCAGCGCGGCCAGCAGCTCCGCCGCGTGGGTCTCGGCCGCGGGCGTGATGGCATCGCCCGAGACGATATGGCTCATCACCAGGAGCGAGTCCTCGGCATGGAGCACTTCGGGCACCGGCAGCGCGCCGTGCCGGGCCAAG
>JASLLZ010000046.1 GCA_030746775.1 Rhodospirillales bacterium
GCCTCCTTCTCGTTAGAGACTTTGAATCACATCAAAACCAATTTGTGAATCCCCTAATTGAGTACAGAGCCTAGTGGCATGAACGGGGAAAACCGTTGGATACCCTGATCGTCGGCGCCATCGGCGCGGTCTGCGTGGTTCTGTTGGTTCGCCACGTCGTGCGGGTCTTGGCTGGCGGCCCGCCTTCGCGGGAATGCTCGTGCTGCGCCGAGACCCAGAATTGCGGCGATGCCCTAAGCGGTCTTGCGCGTAAACACCAAAATCATGCGCGTCCCAAAGTACCGGGCGGCGAGCAGGGCCAGCACCACGCTTGAAGCCTGGGCCAGCCAGGCGGGGACGAATTCGTCGGCGGCCGCGAGTTCGGCGGCGATGTCGATACCCAGCGAAGCAACCACCGCATCGATGGCCAAGCCGGCGGCCACGGCACTGACACAGATGCCGGCCAGGTATAGAATTGCCACCGCGCTTCCCATCTCCCGGCGCACCACCGCCAGGGTCGCCACGTTGGTGGCGGGCCCGGCCAGCATGAACACCATCACCGCCCCGGGCGAAACCCCCGCTATCAAAAAGGCCGCCGCCAGGGGGGTCGAGGCGGTGGCGCAAATGTACAGGGGAATGCCGGCCACCAACATCACCGCCATCGCCAGCGGACCGCTTCCCCAGGTGTTCAGGAAATCGGGCGGAAGGTAAGTCGTTACCGCCCCCGCCACGACGAGGCCGATGACCAGCCAGACAAGAATGTCGTCGAGGATATCGGTAAAGGCATAAACGATGCCCGAACGGGTGCGGGCCCAGGGGCCGGGTGTTTGCCGTACCGCCGGTTGCGAACAGCAGTCGTCGCAGGCCGGCGCCGGGAGGCTCGTCCCCGCCTGACCTTCGGCCGGCGCCAGGGCCACCAACAGGCCGGTGAAGACGGCGCTGGCAACCGCCGCCAGCGGCCGGGCGACGGCCATGAACGGACCCAGCAGGGCATAGGAGACGGCGACCGAATCGACCCCGGTCTCGGGGGTCGAGATCATGAACGACACCGTCGCTTCCCTGGAAGCCCCGGTGCGGCGCATGGCCACCGCCACCGGCAGGACACCGCATGAACAGATCGGCAGCGGGGCGCCGGCCAGGGCGGCGCCGAAGGTGGACTTGACGCCGCTTCCCCCCAGCCAACGTTTCATCTTCTCTTCCGGCGCCCATGCCTTGATCAGGCCGGCCATCAGCAGCCCGAACAAAAGCCAGGGGGCGGCGTCGTAAACGAGATCGAGGGTGTTTGTACCCAGTTCCAAAAACATTATCGTAAAGGATGTATAATTCATTCGCCGTCGTCAATCATAAGACCTATCGTCACTGTATGCTCAATAGGCAAGTTGGACAGCCAGACGACGCCGAGACTTGACAGCGCCCCGCTGGTGTCGGACTCAACGGTTAAGCGCCCGTCGCGACGGCCATGTCAGCAAGGGAGGTTTCCGTGCCCGCCACTCTCGACCAAGTCCCCCCCCATCCCATGGAGAAAGGGTTCCACAAACCCCTTACCCATCCTTACGTCTTCATCGACGGCTGTGTCCAGATTTGGCCCGATACCGATTACGCAACGTTGAACGACCACGCCGTGACGGCATCTTGCATCACGACATTCCGCCCCGACGACGGGCCGGGCAACGCGCTAGAGGCGATCGCCGATTGGTACCGCATTGCCGACACTTATGAGGGCGTGCGCATTGCCTTTACGGCGGACGACATCGTCGCAGCCAAGGACCAAGGACAGGCGGCCATCGTGCTGTCATCCCAGGGCGGCGACTTCCTGGGCCAGAACATTCACCGGCTCAAGGTCTTCCACCGCCTTGGCTTGCGCATGATGATCCCCGCCTATAACGCCCGCAGTCCCCTTGGCGACGGTTGCCTGGAGGCCGCCAATTCCGGTCTCTCGGCCCTCGGCCGGACATGGGTCGAGGAATGCAACCGGCTTGGCGTGCTGATCGACCTGACCCATACCGGCGAACGCACCACCCTTGAGATTCTGGACCGCACGGAAATGCCCGTCGTCTTTTCCCATTCCAATCCCAAGGCGCTGGTCGATACCCCGCGCGCCATCACCGACGAACAGATCGCGCGCTGCGCCGCCACCGGCGGCCTGATCGGGGTGACCAACTGGGGACCGCTCAATTTCAGCGCCGAGATGACCTCCCGTCCGACCTTGGAGAACTTCCTCGACGCCCTGGATTACACGATCGACAAGGCCGGCATCGATCACATCGGCATCGGCACCGACATGAGCCACGGCACCTATCCCGACGGTGACCTGGTACGCAACCGGCCGGCCGCCGCCACCGGGCGCTACGCCAAACACGTGGAAGGCAACCTGCGCTCGCGCCAGCGTCACGTGGTCGGGTTCGACGACTATGGCCAGCTTCTCGACGTGGCCGAGGCGATGAAAAAACGGGGTTTGAGCGAGGCCGACGTGAAAAAGGTCCTGGGCGGCAATTGGCTGCGGGTCTTCAAACACGTTTGGGGTGCTTAAGCGATGCCATCCACCGTGCTAGGGTAGACCGTCGGCACAATCAGAGAGGGTTCGCATGACGGATATCGGCGCCGCCCTCGGCGCGGCGTTCTCCATGATCGTTCACTTCGACCGCGATCTCGCCGAGATCATCGGCCTGTCCCTCAGGATCAGCCTGAGCGCCGTCTTCATGGCCGCCGTCATCGGCATGCCGCTCGGTGTCGCCCTGGCCCTGTTCCGCTTTCCGGGGCGTGCCGCCGTCGTCGTTTTTCTCAACGCCCTGATGGGGCTGCCGCCCGTGGTCGTCGGCCTGATCGTTTATCTTCTTCTGTCGCACGCCGGCCCCTTCGGCGTCATGGGTCTGTTGTTCACGCCGACGGCGATGATCATCGCCCAGGTTCTCCTCGTCGTTCCCATCATCGCCGCCTTGACCCGCCAGGTGGCGGAGGACCTGTGGGTCGAGTACGAAGAACAGCTGCACTCTCTGGGCGCCGGCCCGGGGCGCGCCCTGGTGGCGCTGTTGTGGGACGGCCGTTTCATCTTGATGACGGCCTTGCTTGCCGGGTTCGGCCGCGCCAGCGCCGAGGTCGGCGGCGTGATGATCGTCGGCGGCAACATTGACCATGTGACCCGCGTCATGACCACCGCCATCGCCCTCGAGGTCAGCAAGGGCAACCTGGCCCTGGCCCTTGGCCTTGGCATCGTCCTCATCGCACTATCGACGGCGATCAGCCTCGCCGCCTATCAGATCAAGGAGGCGGCCTTGAGGCGCCATGCCGTCTGACGCCCCGCCGCCACGGTCCGTTTCCATCCTGCCCCTGGAAGCGCGGGGCGTCTCGTTCGAGGCCGGTGGCAAGCGCCTGATCAAGGACCTCAATTTCACCTTGGAAGCGGCGACCAGCACCATCGTTTTGGGGCCCAACGGGGCCGGCAAGAGCCTGGTCCTGCGCCTCTGCCACGGCCTCCTCAAGCCAAGCGCCGGCGAGATCGTGTGGCGCGGCGCCGGAGACCGCGATCCGACGCCTTATCAGGCGATGGTCTTTCAGCGCCCGGTCATGCTGCGCCGCTCGGTGACCGCCAACATCGACTATGCGCTGGCCTTGCGCAAAGTGCCCCGCGCCCAACGTCGGGACCTGATCGAGGACGCCCTCCACCGCACCGGACTGGAGCGTTTTGCCCGCCATCCGGCCCGCGTGCTCTCGACCGGCGAACAGCAGAGGCTGGCCCTCGCCCGGGCTTGGGCCCTGACCCCCGAAGTCCTCTTCCTGGACGAGCCGACGGCCAGCCTCGATCCCACCGCCACCCATGTCATCGAGCAGGTCATCGCCGCCTTCGATGCCGCCGGCACCAAGATCATCATGACCACCCACGATCTAGGTCAGGCCCGCCGCCTGGCCGACGAGATCGTGTTCCTCCATCAGGGCCGGGTGCTGGAAATATCCCCGGCGGACGACTTTTTCGCCGGCCCCGTCGACGCCTCGGCACGGGCCTTCCTGCGGGGCGATCTTCTGTGGCGCACGCCCGATCCGTGTTAGATAGTTCAGACCAGCACAAGGGAAGGAGGGAGTGACGATGGTCGAAAAATGCGACGTTCTGGTGGCCGGCACCGGTGCCTTCGCCGGGCGCGTCATCTTTGACCTGGCGGCGGGCGCGGAAAAACCGCTCACGGTCGCCATCGGAGGACGCAATCCAGATCGCATGGACTGGCTGCGCACGGCGGCCAATGCGCGGGCCGCCATCTTCGGCCGGCAGGCCGCTTTCTCCATCGCGCCGATAAACTGGGAGACGCCTGAAAGCATCGCCGAGACCATCGCCGCCACCCAGCCCCGCGTCATTGTCCAGGCGGCGACCTTGCAACCCCCCTCCGTTGCCCACGCCGGCGATTCGGAATGGTCGCGCATGGTGATGAGCGGCGGACTCAGCATCACGTCGGTCTTCCAGGCGCTGCTGTCGGCGCGGACCGCCCAGGCCATGCGCGTGGCCGGCGTCGACGCCGCCTTCATCAACTGCTGCTATGCTGACGTCGCCAACGGCATCATCGCCGCCAAAGGACTTCCCATGACCTGCGGCGTCGGAAACGTTGCCATCCTGGCGACCATGTTCGAAGGCGACCTGGGAATTCGCCAACCGGGCCACGTCAAGGTCCTGGCGCACCACCACAATCTGGGGACGTGGCGCGGACCGGCGGCGGAACGCGGCGGCATCCCGCCCCGGACATGGATCAACGGCAAAGAGATCGACGACGTCTACGCCCGCTTCGCCCATTTGCGGCTGACCCGCGAATCGGCGATCGACATATCGGGCTGCACGGCCGTGCCCGTCATCGTCGCCCTCATCGGTCACCAAGACCGACTGTGCCACGTACCGGGCCCGGACGGACTGCCGGGCGGCTATCCGGTGAATATTGAAGGTGGAGTCCTTTCCCTCGACCTTCCGGAAAGCGTGACCCGTGACGAAGCCATCGCCTGGAACCGCCAATTCGAAGACGAAAACGGGCTGGTTGTCGAAGACGATGGCCAAGTGGTTTGCAACGGCCGGCTGCGCGCGCAACTGGCCGCCCACAGTCCCGAACTGGCCAAGGGTTTCCATGTCGACGACCTGGAAACAGCCTACGTCGACCTCTTGGAGCTGCGCCGCAAGCTGGGAGGTTAGAGCAAATCCCGAGCAAGCGGTAACGTTTGCGACGACGTATTTGCGTAAAACAAATAAGCTAGAGCATTCTCCGTAAGCGCGAGCGATCGGAGAATGATCTAGTATTTCTTTTCCGGAACGAAGGTCTGGTCCGTGATCGGCGGGCGCACGTAGCCTCTTTGTTGCTGGCGCGGCGGCAGGCGGATCGGTTTCGGTGTCAGGTCCTTGTAAGGGATCATGCTGAGCAGGTGCGAAATACAGTTGAGGCGGGCCAACTTCTTTACGTCCGCGTCGACCACATACCACGGTGCCTGTTTGATGTCGGTATGGGCGAACAACTCGTCCTTGGCCTTCGAGTACTCCATCCAGCGCTTGTGCGATTCCAGGTCCATGGGACTCAGCTTCCAGCGCTTGGTGGGGTCAAGGAGACGAGACTGGAAGCGGCGCTCCTGTTCATCGTCGCTGACCGAGAACCAGTACTTGATGACGATGATGCCGGACCGCACCAGCATGCGCTCGAACTCGGGGCACGAGCGCAGGAACTCGCGATATTCCTCATCGGTGCAGAACCCCATCACGCGCTCGACACCGGCCCGGTTGTACCACGAGCGGTCGAACAGAACCATTTCGCCGGCCGCCGGGAGATGGGGGACGTAGCGTTGAAAATACCACTGGGTCTTGTCCCGTTCGGTCGGCGTCCCCAGTGCGACAACCCGGCAGATTCGCGGGTTCAGGCTTTGAGTGATTCGTTTGATGGTGCCGCCCTTGCCGGCGGCGTCGCGGCCCTCGAAGATGGCAACCACCTTCAAGCCCTCGTGTTTGATCCATTCCTGCAGCTTGACCAGCTCGATCTGCAACCTCGCCAGTTCCGCTTCGTAGGTCTTGTTCTTGATCTTCTTACGCGGCCGCTTTTCGTCGGGCACGGGCAGCGCGGCGTCATCCGCCTTGACCTGGGACTTGGGTCTCTTCTGGGCTTTCGCCTTCGGCGCCTTGGCTATCTTGGTCTTCCTAGCCATGATCCCCTCCTGGTTGTCGGGTTCAACCAAATCCCCCTCATAACCATTCCCATTGTCGCCAAGTCCGTCAAAATATTCCCGTTATCAAAGGCTTAGACGACAGCGGCCGGCTTAGATCAACCATCCGCCGTCAAGTGGGCGCTGGGCGCGATGACGAGAGGCCCAGGATATCGCGCCTTGGCGTCCGGCACACATCATCGGCCCGGGAGGCACGCCTGTTCAACCCCTCGGCGCCGGCTGCCGAATACCCGGCCACGGTCTAGTGACCGTAGGTTTCGCGAGCCGCCTTCTCCGAGATTTTTCCGTCGCCGAGGTCGCGGGCCACCTTGTCGGGATCGCGCTTTCCGGGGTCGCCGAAACCGCCGCCACCGGGCGTTTCCACCCTCACGCAACCGCCCATGGGGACCTCCACGGTGGTTTTCGAAGGCAAATCCCGGTTTTCGCCCTCTGGATCGAAGGTGAATTTGGCCGGCCGCGCCGATTCGCCACCGGCCAGTCCCCAAGGCGGAAAAACGCGTCCGTCCGACAGCACCGTAAAAGAGCATTCGGCGTAGGGGAACACGAAATCGCGGCGAATGCCAAGGCCGCCCCGATAGGTGCCGGCGCCGCAGCTGTCGGTGATCAGTTCGTAGCGCTTGATGCGAATCGGATAGTTGAGTTCGACTTCCTCGACAGGGGCGTTCTCCGTGTTGTGGATGTTGGTCTGCACGGCGTCGGGACCGTCCTTGGTGGGCCGGGCGCCGTTCCCGCCGCCGATGGTCTCCATGTAGCAAAAGAATTCGCCGATACGCGGATCGGGACCGCCGAAGCCGATGTTGACGATTAGGCCCTTGCTCGCCGCCGGGACGCGGTCGGGCAGGGCCGGGTGCAACGCTTTCCACAGAAGCTCGGTCATGCGGAAGACGGTCTCCCAGCCCCCGACCACGGCGGCCGGGCGCTGGGCGGTGCAGATCAGGCCGTCGGCACCGACCGTGCGAATGCGGCGCAGGAACCCCGTGTTGACCGGCACGCGGTCGTCGATCAGGCAGCGCACGATGAAGGCCGGCGCGGTGGTCGTCATGGAACGGATGCAATTCATGGGCGAAGAGCGCTGGGGCGAAGAGCCGGTGGGATCCAGGGTTACGGTTCCGTCCTTGATCTCCAGCTTGAGTTTGAAACGGATGGGCTCGTCGGTGAAGCCGTCGTCGTCGCGGCATCCCTCGACCTCGTAGGTTCCCTCCGGCAACTTGCGGATTTCGCGGTCGGTCCAACGTTCGGTGTAGTCAATCAGTTCGTCGAAGAAATTCGTAAGGGTCTCGACCGAGAAGCGCTCGACCAGATCGGCAATGCGCCGACAGCCGACCACGTTGGCCGACAACTGCGCCCTCAGATCGCCGTTGGTCTCGCGCGGGGCCCGGATGTTGGAAAGGATCAGCTTCATCACGTTGTCGTCGATCTGGCCGCCGACGGCGATGCGTGTCGGCGGCAGGATCAGCCCTTCCTGAAACAGCTCCTTGTTGACGCCGAGGCTGGCCGGAGACGAGCCGCCGACATCAACGTGATGGGCCATGTTGGCGACGAATCCAATGCGTTCCCCATCGGCGAAGACCGGGGAGATGACGGAGATGTCGTTGAGATGGCTGGCGCCGCGGTGGGGATCATTGACGGTGATGGCATCCCCGGGTCCCATATTGTCGGGTCCGAATTCGGCGATCGACACGGGCGCGATGGTGGCCAACGAAACCAGGTGTGGCGGCTGGGCGAAGGACTGGGCGATGCACCGCAACTGATTGTCAAAGATGGCGCAGGAAAAGTCGGCGCGCGTCTTAATGTTGGTGGAATAGGCGGCGCGGCGCACGGTCAGCGCCATTTCCTCGGTGACGTTGACGAGCGCGTTGCGGATCACCTCGAAGGTGACCGGGTCCATGTCCATATGAGGGACGTCGGATTCGGTCTTATTGGCCTTCTTGTCCATGTCGATTTCCCTTCCTTCCCCGTCCTACGCCGTGCCCTCGGGGGGTACCGAAATGACGAGGTTGCCGAAACGGTCCACCTTCACCGTGGCGCCGGGCGGTATCACCGTCGTCGTGTCCATCTGTTCGATGATCGCCGGACCCTCGATGGCGTCGTCCAGAAGCAGCTTCTCGCGATCATAGAGGGGGCAGTCGACCATGCCCCCGGCTTCCCCGAAATAGACCGCGCGGCGTCCCTTGAGGGCGCGCTCGTCGACACCGGCGCCGCCGATCTTAAGCTCGCGCAGGCGCGGGCGATCCACCTGACCTATGGCGGTGACGCGCAGGTTGACGAACTGGGTCGGCTCGGCCCGGTTGCAGAATCCGTAGACCGTCTCATGGCGGTCATGAAAGGCGTCGGTCATGACGGCGCCCGTCTTGCCGTCGATGTCGCCGACCAGGGCGACGCGCAACTGGAACGACTGGCCGACGTAGCACATGTCGATCTCGCGGCGGATTTCCGTGCGCTCGTCGGGGACCCCCTCGCCGCGCAGCAGGGCTCGGGTGGCGTCATCCATCTCGCCGAACACCGCCGCCAGCCGCGCCGGGTCGGCGCTGTCCGCGCGCCCCATGAAGGTGCGCACGATCTCGTGTTTGAGGTCGGTGGCCAGCAACCCGACCGCCGAGTTGACGCCCGGCGCCGGCGGCACCAACACGGTCCCGACCCCGAGGGCGCGGGCGATGGCGACGCTTTGCATGGGACCGGCGCCACCCGACGGCACGAGTACGTATTGGCGCGGGTCGATGCCCTGTAGGACGGTGATGAAGTAAAGGGCGCTGGTCATCTTGGCGTTGGCGATCTCGATGATCGAGTGGGCGGCGTCGACGACGTCGAGCCCCATGGGCGCGGCCACTTTCTCGCGCACCGCCTTTTCCGCCAGGTCGGTGTCCAGTCTCTCCTCGCCGCCGAGGAAGAAGTCGGGGTTGATGCGGCCCAGCACCACGTTGGCGTCGGTCAGGGTCGGTTGGTTGCCGCCCTTGGCGTAACAGGCCGGCCCGGGGTCGGCGCCGGCGCTCTCGGGGCCGACGGTCAACGCCCCGCCGGGGTCGACATTGGCGATTGAGCCGCCGCCGGCGCCGATCTCCAAGAGGCTGATGACCGGGGTACGGACCGGGTATCCCTGGCCGCGCGTCGCCGTCACGGTCGCCACCGCCGACGATCCGACCTCGAACTCGTCGGCGATCTGGGGCCGGCCCTCGTTGACCAGGGCGGCCTTTGCCGTCGTGCCGCCGATATCGAGGGCGAGCAGGTTGTCGAAGCCCGAGAGTTCGGCGATGAAGGCGGCGCCGATGACGCCGCCGGCGGGCCCCGATTCGATCAGGTGCACCGGCTGGTGCTTGGTGGTCGCCGCCGCCATGATGCCGCCGGCCGAGGTCATGAGGTGCAAAGAGCTATCGATGCCGCGTTCGCCGAGGCGATCCTCCAAGCGCTGAATGTAAGGACCGACGCGCGGCAACAGCACGGTATTGACCACCGTCGTAGAGGTGCGTGGGTATTCGCGGAACTCCGGGCAGACGTCGGATGACAGAACAACCGGAATGCCCGGACACTCCTCGGTCAGAATTTCGCCGGCGCGGCGCTCGTGGGCCGGGTTGAGGTACGAATGAAGGAAGGATACGGCAATCGCCTCGACGCCGGCCTGGCGCAACTCGGCCGCCCGGGCGCGCAACGCGTCCTCGTCCAGGGGAACGATCTCCTCGCCCTCCGATCCGGTGCGCGCCGGCACGCCCAGGCACAGCGAACGCGGAATGAGGGGTGTCGGTTTGTCATAGAAAACGTCGTAGAGGCTGGGGCGGGTCTGATAAGCAATCTCGAGCACGTCGCGGAAGCCTTGCGAGGTAATCAAGCCGGCCTTGGCCCCCTTGCCTTCGATGATGGTGTTGGTGGCAATCGTCGTGCCGTGGACGGTGAAGGCGATCTCGGCGGGGTCGATGGCGAAGGTGGCGAGCGCCTTATCGATGCCGTCGATGCAGCCTTGCGAGGGATCGGCGGGCACGGTCGGCACCTTGGCGGCCAGGATGTCGCCTGACGATTCCTCGACCAGCACCACATCGGTAAAGGTCCCGCCGACGTCGACGCCAACCCGGTAACGGGAGTTGTTGACGGAGCTGGGCACGGATATCTCCTTTCTCTCAACCCGCTTGAGCGGCGTAAACGGGCGTGCGCCATTCCCCGTGATCGGGGACGTCGCCGCGGGCGATGGATGTGTATTTTTCGCTCATGGCCGAGGTCAAGGGGCCGATCTCGCCGGCGCCGACATCGAGCCGGTCGACCGAGATGACGGGCAGGATCTGATAACCCGACCCGCAGAGGAACATCTCCTCAGCCGAGTAGAGTTCGGTGCGGTCGATCGCCCTCTCTTGGGTGACGAGGTCGAAATATTCGGCGAAAAGCTGTGCCACCGTGGCCCGGGTGATGCTCTCCAGGATCCCCTCGGTCACCGCCGGGGTGGCGAGAACCCCATCACGGACGATGTAGACGCAGGCGCCCGGCGCCTCGGCCACCGTGCCGCCGGCATTGAGGATGATGGTGCTGTCGTAGCCGTCCGCGTTGGCCTGCATGAAGGCCAGACGCCCGTTGAAATAATTGGCGGCGCATTTGACGCGCGGCGGGCTGGTCTGGTCGCTGATCCGCGTCCACGAACTGACGCAGCAGTGCAGGCCACCCGTGTCCTTCACCATGCGGCCCTTGGGCAGAGCGGTGATCGCCATAACCGTCGGCCCCGACGCGTTCATCTCGCCCTCGCCGCCGACAAAGGCCGAAAGGCGGATGTGAACGTCTTCGCGGAGCTCGTTGGCCTGGATCAAGCGAAACAGGCATTCGCTCAGATAGTCGTTCGTATACTCGGCGTCGAAACGCAGGACCTTCATCGACGCGCGCATTCGTTCCCAATGCTCCGCCATGCGGAAGACGTACATTTCCTCCTGATCGGCGTTCCAGTATCCGCGCAGCCCCTCGAACACATGGGCGGCATACTTGACGGCCGGCGTGACGATTGACAGCTTGGCGTCCTCGAAGGGAACGATTTCTCCCTCGAAGCAAGCATACTTGGGGTTTGCCATCGCCGTTCCTCCCGCCCGGTTTTCAGACCCGAATGCCGCCAAATCTATCATGAAAGAGGGTATCCGCACCGACGACGGCGAAGTCATGTGCGAAAGCCATGTTTCATCCCCCTGGCCAGACGATGATCGCCCTGTCCGCGAAAATCGTATTTTCTATGTATACGATCTGTCAACTGTCGATTCGGTTGCAATAGATGACAAGTCGCGTGAATTCGGGTACGCCCTTGTATCCGCTGGCCGATAAACAGCGTCTTTCCCGGGGAGGGATCTGCACTGAAGTGTCGAAAGGACCGGTTCTTCGTCACGGGCCGGCCGTAGCAGGAAAGGATGAAAGACGATGAACGGGTTGGATCAATATTTCGGCATCACCGCCAAGGGCAGCACCATCCGTAGCGAGGTTCTGGCGGGCTTGGCCACCTTCCTGACCATGGCCTATATCGTTGTCGTCAATCCCGCCATCTTGTCCCAGGCCAAGATGGATTTCGGCGCCGTCTTCGTGGCCACAATTCTGATCGCCGCGATCTCGACGATGATCATGGGGGTCTGGGCGAAGTGGCCGGTAGCCTTGGCGCCGGGCATGGGCCTCAATGCCTTCTTCACCTATGGCATCGTCCTCGGCATGGGCCAGACCTGGCAGGTGGCGCTGGGCGCCGTCTTTCTGAGCGGCCTGATATTCGTCGTCCTTAGCCTGACCGGACTGCGCGAATGGGTGATCAACTCTATCCCGCACTCCCTTAAGCTGGGGATCGGCGCCGGGATCGGGTTCTTCCTCGCCATCATCGGCCTTAAAAACGCCGGCATCGTCGTCGACCATCCGGCGACCCTTGTCACCTTGGGCGATCTTTCCACATGGCCGGTGCTTTTGGCCGGACTCGGGTTTGCCTCCATGGTCGTTCTCGACAAGCTCAAGGTGCCGGGCGGCATCGTCATCAGCATTTTGGCGGTCAGCATCATCGGCTGGATTTTCGGGCTGGCCGAGTTCAAGGGCATCATCGGCGGCGTTCCCAGCCTGGCGCCGACGGCCTTTCAGCTCGACATCGGCAGCGCCCTCAGCGTCGGCCTGATCAGCGTCGTCTTCACCCTTCTGTTCGTCGATTTCTTCGATACCGCCGGCACCCTGACCAGCATCGCCAACCTGGCCGGCAAGGTGGGCGAGGACGGCAAGGTCGACGGCATTGGCCGCGCCGTGATCAGCGATTCCGTCGCCACCGTGGCCGGCGCGCTCCTCGGAACCTCGAACACGACCTCGTACATCGAGAGCGGCGCCGGCATCAAGGAAGGCGGGCGGACCGGACTCACGGCGGTCACTGTCGCCGTGTTGTTCGTGCTGTGTCTTGGATTCGCGCCGCTGGCGCAGAGCATACCGGCCTTCGCCACGGGACCAGCGCTGGTTTTCGTCGCGACCTATTTTACCCGCAACCTCAGCGATCTGGATTGGGAAGACGTCACCGAGTACGCGCCGGCCATGTTGGCGGCGATGCTCATGCCCTTGACCTTCAGTATCGCCAACGGGATCGCCATCGGCTTCATCGTCTATGCGGTGTCCAAACTGCTCAGCGGCCGGCGCGAGGACGCCAGTCCGGCGGTCCTCGTCGTCGCCGTGCTCGGCGTGCTGCACTACGCCTTCAACTGATCGGCGCCTCCTCACCCGGATTATGGTGAGGAGTGGGCAAGGGGCGCGATGTACTGGGGTTCCGTGTCCCACGGAAAGAATACCCAGACGTCCTGTGGGACCTCGTGGACGAAGGTTTCGACACAGGGTTTGCCCATGGGTTTGGCGTAGACCGTCGCCACGTGGCTTTTGGGCAAGAGCTCTCGCGCCCTTTTCATGGTCCGTCCGGTATCGACCAGATCGTCGATAAGAAGCCACCCGTCGCCTTTTTCCGCCGCCGCCAGTTCCGGTATCTTGATGACCTCGATCGAACCCATGCGATTCTCGTCGTAGGCGGCGATGCACAGGGTATCGACGAAGCGGATTTCCATCTCGCGGGCCAGAATCGTCGCCGGCACCAGCCCGCCCCGGGTGACCGCGACGATCCCCTTCCAACTGCCGATCTCCAACAGCCGCCTGACCAGTTCCTTGGTATCTTGGTGAACTTCGGGCCAGGTTACGAATTTGTCCATCGGCGGCTTACCTCCTTCGTGCCCGGACCTTGAGCGCCCGGATCGTTTCATCGCCCAGCGCCTTGCACGCTTCCAGGCGATGGACCCCTTCGACGAGCACATAGCGCTCGCCGTCCTCGCGGATCAGGATCGGGGTCAACTGACCCTTTTCCAGCATGCTCTCGGCGATTTCGTCGACGACCTTGGGATCAAGGGTCTTGCGCCGCTTGGTGGGCACATAGATCAGATCGATCTTGACGGTCTCGTCCTTCTTCAACTCCGTCATCGGAATTTCCCGGTTGACCGATGGATGCCGGGCAATCTACCACGGCTGATCCATTCGGTGAACACGGGAGCCCCGGTGAGGTGAAGACCTATCGCGGCAGTTGCCATTGCGCCACGGTCGTCTTCGAGATCGATACCGATCTCAAGACGCTCGCCATGTGCAATTGCTCGATCTGCCGACGGCGCAATGCCGTCATGGCGCGGGTGGCGGCGCAACGGTTCCGCCTTGTCGCCGGCCAGGACGCCCTTACCCTCTATCAATTCAACACCAGGACGGCGAAGCACTATTTCTGCCGTCACTGCGGCATCTATCCGTTCCACCGGCCGCGGGTGGCGCCGGATGCCTATGCGGTGAACGTCTTTTGCCTGGACGGACTTAGCGCCGAAGAAATTGCCCGGCTGCCGGTGCGCCGCTTCGACGGGCGCTCCTTTTCGAGTGTCGAGTAAGGCGCCATTAAAGGAATGGAAAGGAAAGGGCCGTATGGTGGCATGAACGCCACCCGGGAGAGAGCAATGTACCGACTTATCAGTCTTTCGATCCTTTGCATGGCGCTGGCTTTTACCGCCTTCCAAGCCGTCGCCGCTATCGAAAATCCGGCCAAACACGCGGGCGAACAGTCCGGCCTGGCGCTATCGTATTACTGCACCCACGTCCCCGACCTTAGCGTCAATCGCCCCGACGCCGTCGACGATTGGCACAAAATCTGCAGCCTTTATTTTTCGCGCCCCCAAGCGCAAATCCCACCCGGCGAAGCATCCGGCGCTCAAGCCGGCCAGCCTGCCACCAACCTGCCGGCTCCCGCCAAGCCTTAATTCGCGGGCGTCAGGGGCTGTCCCCGGCTCTTTCTTGTCGGCGACGTCCATTATCTCGACCTTGAGGCCGAGGTCCGCCATGCGGTTGGCCAGGTAGTCGGCCAGACCTGAAAAGCGGCATGCACGCGGCTGCGATCCGGCGCTTGCGCGTCGCCACGACAGGGTGGTTGCTGGCCACGGCATCTCATGCCAAAACTATGCGCCTCGGGTCGCTGCCCAGCGGCCACACAACGAGGAAACGACCATGAACGAACCGACGTCGACCAGCGAGACCACCGGCCCGGCGGCTATCGTCGCGGCAACCCGGGCAATTCGCGCGGAGATCCGCGCCGGTCGTTATCAGGGAACAACCGAGGGAGTGGCCCCCGGCGCGGTGCAGGGCAACGTGGCCATCCTTCCCCGAGAGTGGGCGCCCGACTTCCAGCGGTACTGTTACCTCAATCCCAAACCCTGCCCGCTAATCGGCATGACCGACGTCGGCGACCCCATGCTGCCCATGCTGGGAGACGACATCGACATCCGGACCGACGTTCCCCAGTACCGGGTCTTTCACGACGGTGCCATGGTCGAAGACGTGCCCGACATCCGACACCTGTGGCGGGACGACTTGGTGGCCTTCGTTCTCGGCTGTTCGTATTCCTTCGAGGAGGCCCTTATCCAGGCCGGATTGCGGTTGGTCCACACTGAAATGGGTCGCCTTGTCCCGGTTTTCCGCACCAATATCCAGACCACCCCGGCCGGGCCGTTCGGCGGCGATTTGGTGGTCTCCATGCGGTCGTTCACGCCGGCGGACGCCATCCGCGCCATCCAGATCACCTCGCGCTTTCCCAACGTTCACGGCGCGCCGGTGCATTTCGGCGATCCGGCGGCCATCGGCATCGCCGATATCAACAAGCCCGATTGGTGCGACTCGGTCGAGGTCCCCGAGGGCCATGTCCCGGTATTCTGGGCCTGCGGCGTGACGCCCCAGGTGGCCATCGAGCAGGCGCGGCCGCCGCTGTGCATCACCCACAAGCCGGCCTACATGCTGGTCACCGACCGCGTGAACGCGGCGCTGGCGACTTTCTGAGGGAGCCGTTTTCGCGAAGTCAGCCGACGGCGACGGCAAGGTGGTGGTCCCTGCCCTGCTATTTCTTGGTTGGGCTACGGGGTGTGGTCCCGTCGCGCCGCAACCCGCAAGAGGACCGCGGCAAAGGGACCGGCGCCCGATCCACCGGCAAACATTTGTCCGGTATAGGTCGCCGGTCCGGGGTCGCCAGGAGGCGCCCCCGGCGTTCTATGTCGAACGCAGGTTTTCGACGACTTCGAAGGTTTCGGGGTCGAGGCGCAGGCCGTAGACGGTCTCGGCCGTGGCAAGGGTGATGAGGCCGTCGCGGGCGTCGGCCTGGACGCGCCGGGGCTCGCGCGCATGGGGCGGGCCATAGCCGCCGCCGGCGGGGCCGTGATGGGTCACCGTGTCGCCCTGGGCGATGACCTCCATGTCGCCGATGGCATATTCCAACACCCGTTCTTCGGGCATCCCCTCGTTGATCACCCAGCGCCCGCCGTCGCCCGGCCCGGCGCCGAAGAAGCCCTGGGGCTGGGACTTCGATTTCTGCGACGTGTGGTGCAGTTGCGGTGTCTCGCCCAGAACCTTGTAGGCTGTCACCTGGCCGGCGCCGCCGCGCCAGCATCCGGGGCCGGACGCATCCTCGCGGAACTCGCGGCGGAGAAACATCATCGGCGATTCGATCTCGGTGGCCTCGACGGTGGGAACGCGAAAGTTGGTCACGTGGCTCGACATGACGTCAAGGCCGTCGCGCAGCGCCGTGGCGCCCATGCCGCCGGGCACGCTCTCGCCGAAGACCACGCGCCCGCCGGTATCGGGGTCCGTCGTTATGACGTGGTTGTAGCCGCAGCCGCACGAATCACCCATCACCTTTTCGGGCATGGCGTCGGCCAGGGCGCCCATGATCAGATCGACGATGGTATGCGCCGTGACCATGCGCTGCATGACGGCGGTCGGTTTCTGGGCGTTGACGATGGAGCCCTCGTGCGCGATCACGTGGATCGGCGCCCGGCATCCCTCGGTGCTCGGGATCGTCGGATCGGTAAGGCAGCGCAGCACGTAGTAGACCGCCGAATAGGTGGCCGACAGCGGCGAGTTGATGGGGCCCTGGATCTGACCGTCGGTGCCGGTGAAATCGAGGGTGATCTCGCTGCCCTTCTTGACGATCTTGAGGCGCAGCCAAAAGGGACCGCCCATGGCGCCGTCGTCAAGCAGCGGTTCTTCGTGGCTGTATGTGCCGTCGGGGATGGTTTCGATGGCGGCGCGGGTGCGCCGTTCGGAATAGGCGATCAACTCGTCGAAGCAGTCCGTCACCACGTCGGTGCCGTACTTGCGGAACAGGCCCAACAGGTCCTCGCCCGCCGTCTGCACGCTTGATATCTGGGAAATCAGGTCGTTCTCCAGGATATCGGGAACGCGGGTGTTGTTGAGCATGAGGGCCATCAGCTTGTCGTCCAGCTTATCCTCTTCGACGACCTTCAAGGGCGGCACGCGGAACCCCTCTTGGTAGATTTCGACGCCCCAACCCCGGGTGCCCATCCACATGCTGCCGATATCCAGGTGATGGACCATGAGGCCGGTAAAGGCGACCAGGGCGCCGTCCAGATAGACCGGATAAAAGGTCAGGAAATCGTTGGCATGGGCGGCGGCGAGAGAGCCCTTGCCGGCGTAGGGGTCGTTGGTGATGACAACGTCGCCGGGCCGCCAGGTCTGGGTCGGAAAGTATTCGTCCAAGATGGTCTGAAGGCAGACGCCTAGGCTGTTGAGATGCATGGGAACGTTGGCCGATTCGCCAAGCAGCCGCCCGCGGCTGTCGAACAGCGACGCCGAACAGTCCTCCATTTCCTTGACGATGGGCGAGTTGGCCGAACGGATCATGCGCGTCGAAATGCGCTCGGCCACCGCGGTGACGGCGTTCTGCACGATCTCCAGGGTTACCGGATCGACGCTCATTTAACGTCCCTTTCCATATTCGCGTTGAGCATTTCATCGAAGGTCGCCGTCCACCCGTCGGGGACGAACAACGTCGAGCCCGTGTATTCGACGAGGCCCGGCCCCGGAAACGAAGCCCCGGGAGAGAGGCCCGCCAATCGGTACACGGGAACCGTCTCCAGGCGCCCCGGACCGATCAAAACCTTGCGCTTGGCGATGGGTTCGGCGCCCGAGGCATTGCCATCGTGCTCCGGCCACGGGATTCGTTGGACCTCGCCGATCGCCGTCAGGCGCAGATTGACGAGTTGGATGGCGCGCTTAGGCAACTCGTAGCCATAGACGCCCCGGTGCGATTCGTGAAACGCCTGCCCCAGGGTCCCGGCTAGTCCCTCGCCAACCTCTTGGCCTGGAAACGGCAAGGTCAATTCATAGTTCTGACCCTTGTAGCGCAAATCGACGGCGGGCAGATAACGGCGGCGCCCGGCGTCGATGCCGTCGGCGGCAAGGGCCGCCACGCCGCGCTCCATCATTTCTTCGAATTCGGCGCCGACGGCTTTCGGATCAACGTCGTCGAGCGCCTTGACATGGGTGCGCACCATGTCGTGGCGGACGTCGGCCGACAACAGGCCCATCGCCGAGACGTTGCCCGGCGCCGACGGTATCAGAACACGGCCGATCGACAGCTCCTCGGCCAGGCGCGCCGCGTGCAGGGGGCCACAGCCGCCAAAACCGACCAAGGTGAAGTCGCGCGGATCAAGGCCGCGTTCGACCGAGATCAGCTTGATGGCGTTGACCATATGGGATTCAGCGATCGCCATGATGCCGATGGCGGCTTCGCCCGCGGTCATCCCGAGCGGTCCCGCGATCTTGTCATGCAATGCGGCCTCGGAGCGCTCGCTCTTGAGTCCCCTCGACCCCTCAAGGAAGAAATCGGCGTTGAGGCGCCCGGCCATCAGGTTGGCGTCGGTCACCGTCGGTTCGTCCCCGCCTTGGTCATAACAGGCCGGTCCCGGCACCGCCCCGGCGCTGCGGGGCCCGACCTTCAGCGCCCCGCCGGCATCGACCCAGGCGACGGACCCGCCGCCGGCGCCGATGGTGACCAGATCGAGCATGGGCAACAAGACCGGGTGGCGGCCGACGGTGCCGCGTGTCGTCAACACCGGTTCGCCGCCGGCGACCAGGGACACGTCGGCGCTGGTGCCGCCCATATCCAGGGTGATGATGTCCCCGATGCCGCAGGCGGCGGCGATGGCGGTGCCGCCGACAATCCCGCCCATGGGCCCCGAATGGGTCATGGTGACGGGCAGCCGCTTGGCCGCCGCGAAGGTCATGATGCCGCCGTTGGAGCGCATGGTGTAGGGCGTCGAGGCGACCGCGTTGCCGGCCAGCTTTTCGGTCAGGCCGTCCATGTGCCGAGTCAGCGGCGACGCCACGTAGGCGTTGACCACGGTGGTGCTCAGACGTTCGTACTCGCGGAATTCCCGCACCACGTCCGATGACAATGAAATGTCGAGGTCCGGACATTCCCGGGCCGCCAGGGCGGCGACCCTCTGTTCGTGCACGGGATTGGCGTAGCCATTGATGAAGCAGACCGCGATGCTCTTGACCCCGGCGGCGACCAGTTGGCCGAGCGCCTTTAGCGTCGCCGCTTCGTCGAGCGGCGTGACGACGCGGCCCTGATGGTCGATGCGCTCGGGCACGACCAGGCGCAGGTAGCGCGGCACCAGCGGCGGCGGCGGCGCCCACTGGATGTCATAGATGTTGGGCTTTCGCGACGCCCGCCCGATGCCCAGGATATCGCGGAACCCCTCGGTGGTAATCAGGCCGACGGGGATGTCGCTGCCCTCGACCAAAAGGTTGGTGACCAGTGTGGTGGCATAGACGAAGTGTGAAATCGAAGACGCCGGCTGGTCGGCTTCCTCAAGAATTCGGCCGAGGCCGTCGAGGACGCCCTGGCTCAGGTCGTCGGGCGTGGTCGGAACCTTGAGGGCAAGAACCCCGTCCCCCTCGCCGTCGACCAACACCACATCGGTATGGGTGCCGCCGGTATCGATGCCGACCCGAACAGACATGAATCCTCCCCGTTTTTGGCGCCGGCATCACAAGCAGATTCGCCGGGCCTGTCAAGCCCGGCCCGGGAAAGATCGTTCTTGGCCTGTCGGCTTTCAATCGGTGCCATTGCCACGCAAGATAGCCGTAATCTCTAGAGTTTTTGGGCAAAAGCGCACGCCGTATACCGTCTCGGCGGTCGTCAGCGACACCAAGCCGGCGCGAACGTCGGCTTGCACCCGCCACGGCTCGCGCTCGTGAGGCGGTCCATAGCCGCCGCCGGCCGGCGTGTGGTGGGTGACGGTATCGCCGGCGCCATAGGGTTCGAGATCGCCGGTGGCATATTCCAGTATATGTTCGCCGGGCGTGCCCTCGTTAATCACCCAGCGCCCGCCGTCGCCGGGCAGACCGCTCCGCATGCCCTGAGGCAAGGAACGGGATTTCTGCGACGTATGGTAAAGGCGCGGCGCTTCGCCCAGAACCTTGTAGGCGAGTATCTGGCCAACGCCGCCGCGCCACCGTCCGGCGCCGCCAGTATCCTCGCGCAAAGCACGCTTGAGATAGAGCACCGGGGCCTCGATTTCAGTCGCCTCGATCGGTGGCACCGGGCAATTGGTAACGTGACACGACATGACATTGATGCCGTCGGCGCCGGCCGTCGCCCCGATGCCGCCCGGCACCACTTCGCCGAACATGACCTGACGCTGGCGCTCGGGGTCGGTAACGATGGTGTAGTTGTAGCCGCAGCCGCAGGAATCGGCCATGACACGATCGGGCACGGCATCGCCAAGGGCGCCCATGGCAAGATCGACGAGGCTGTGACAGACGATCATGCGCTGATAGACTGCCGCCGGCTTGCGGGCATTGACCAAGGTCCCCGGCGGCGCCACGGCGTGTATCGCCCTTTTGCAGCCCTCGTTACTGGGGATCGAGGGATCGGTGATGCACCGCATGACGTAATAGATTGCCGCCCAGGTGGTGGCCAGGGGCGCATTGATCGGGCCTTCAATTTGGGCATCGGTGCCGGTGAAGTCGAAGGTGATGTCGCTGCCTTTCTTGATGATCTTCAGGCGCAGCCAGTAGGGCCCGCCCTTGACGCCGTCATCGAGCAACGGCTCTCGGTGGCTGTAGACACCGTCCGGTATCGCTTCGATGGCGGCGCGAGTGCGCCCTTCGGAATAGTCGATGAGGGCGTCGAAACATCCCGCCAACACATCGCCGCCGTAGCGGCGGAACAACTCGCCCAGGTCATCGCCCGCCGCCTGGACGCTGGACAATTGGGAGATCAGGTCGTTTTCCAGGGTCCCCGGCACGCGGGTGTTGTTGAGCATGAAAGCGAGGACCTTTTGATCCAGGCGGCCTTCCTCGACCAACTTCAGGGGTGGAACGCGGAACCCTTCTTGGTAAACCTCGACGCCCCAGCCGCGCGTCCCCATCCACATGGCGCCGATATCCAGGTGATGGACCATGAGACCCGAAAAGGCGACCAGCCGGCCGTCCCAGAAGACCGGATGGAAAACCACCAGGTCGTTGGTATGGGCGGTCGCCATGGAACCCTCGCCGGCATAGGGGTCGTTGGTCAGCACCACGTCGCCCGGCCGCCAGTCCTGGACCGGTATGTAGTGATCGAGGATCGTCCTCAGACAGACGCCGACGCAGCTCAGGTGAACGGGGATGTTGGCCGATTCGGCGAGCAGGCGCCCACCGCCGTCGAAAAGCGCCGCCGAGCAGTCCTCCATCTCCTTGACGATGAACGAATTGGCCGAACGGATCATGCGCGTCGTGATGCGCTCGGCGACCGAGGTCAGGGCGTTGCGGACGATCTCCAGGGTGACCGGATCGATGTCGGGCAAGGGACTCTTCTTGGTCAAGGCGTCCCTCCGTCGCCGTCTACCAGAAGGGCGTTATGCATGTCGTCGATGCGCGCCGTCCAGGCGTCGGGGACGAACAAGGTCGAGCCCGCGTATTCGACGACGGCCGGCCCGGCGATTTCCTGGCCCGGACACAGGTCGTCGATTCGATAAACGGCAACATCGGCGCTCGCCCCGCCGCCGGTCAAGACCCGCCTCTGGGCAGCCGGGCGGCTCGGCCGGCCGGCTGGATAGCGGGGCCAGTTCATGGCCGGCATGGCACCGAACGCGGTAAGGCGCAGGTTGACCAATTGGATGCCCCTTCCCGGCAGGTCATAGCCGTAAACCTGCCGGTGCTCGGCGTGAAAGCGGTCGGACAGGGCGGCGAGGGCCAGGGATTCGCCTTGGTGGCCGGGAAGGGCCAGGGTGAGTTCGTAGTTCTGGCCCTGATAGCGCAGGTCGACCGCCGGCACCATCCGCCGCTGAGCATCCTCAATGCCCTCGTCGTCGAGCACCGAGCCCCCGCGCGCCAGGAGTTCCTCGAATTCCGCCGCCAACGCCATCGGATCGATGGCGTCCAACTCCCTGACTTGGGTCCGTACCAGGTCGTGGCGGATGTCGGCCGCCAGCATCCCCATCGCCGAAACGTTGCCCGGCGCCGCCGGAATTAGAACCTTGGAGATGGCCAGTTCCCGGGCCAGGCACACGGCGTGCAGGGGACCGCAGCCGCCAAAGGCGACCAAGGTGAAGTCGCGCGGATCGAGGCCGCGCTCGACCGAGATCAGCTTGATCGCGTTGACCATGTGGGATTCGGCGATCGCCATGATGCCCATCGTCGCCTCGTCAACCGATATGCCGACCGGCTTTGCGACGCGCTCGCGGATTGCCGTCTCCGACTTCTCAAGGCTGAGGTCGCGCTTGCCGGCCAGGAAGTAATCGGCGTTGAGGCGGCCGGCCAGCAGGTTGGCATCGGTCAGGGCCGGCTCCGTGCCTCCTTGGCCGTAGCACGCCGGGCCGGGGACGGAACCGGCGCTCCGCGGACCAACCCTCATCGCGCCGCCCTCGTCGACCCAGGCGATGGAACCGCCGCCGGCGCCGATGGTGACCAGATCGAGCATCGGCAGGAGGACCGGGAAATGACCCAGCTTGCCGCGCGTCGTCAGGACCGGCTGGCCGCCGGCGACCAGGGACACGTCGGCGCTGGTCCCCCCCATGTCGAGGGTGATGATGTCGTCGAGGCCGCAGGCGGCGGCGATGGCCGTGCCGCCGACGATGCCCCCCATGGGGCCGGAATGGGTGAGGGCGACGGGCAGGCGCTTGGCGGCGGCGAAGGTCATGACGCCGCCATTGGAGCGCATGATCGCCGGCGTCGCCGGCACGCCCTCCTTGGCAACGTTGGCCGCCAGATCGTCAAGGTGGCGGGTCAGGGGTCCGGCGACATAGGCATTGACCGCCGTGGTGCTCATCCTTTCGTACTCGCGAAATTCCCGCACCACATCCGACGACAGCGAGATCTCGATTTCCGGACATTCCTCGGCCGCCAATGCCGCCATCTTTTGCTCATGCACCGGGTTGGCATAAGCGTTAAGAAAGCAAACGGCGATGCTTTCCACCCTGGCGTCGCGCAGATGCCTGAGCGCGACACGGGCCGCCTCTTCATCAAGGGGCGTGACGATGGCGCCCTCATGGTCGATGCGCTCATCGACGTCGAGACGCAGGTGGCGCGGCACCAGGGGTGCCGGCGGGCGCCAGTGGATATCGTAAATGTTGAGCTTGCGCGACGCCCGGCCGATCTCGATCACATCGCGGAAACCTTTGGTGGTCAGAAGGCCGACGGCAACGTCGCCGCCCTCGATGATCAGGTTGGTCACCAAGGTGCTGCCATAGACGAACCGGGTGACGGCCGCCGCCGTGGATCCGGCGTCATCGAGAATGGTGCCGAGGCCGTCGAGGACACCGCGGCTCAGGTCGTCCGGCGTCGTCGCGACCTTGAGGGTGTGAAAGCCAAGGCCCGCGTCTTCGACGTAGACCAGATCGGTGTGGGTGCCACCGGTGTCAATCCCTATGCGGCCGGCCATGTCGGTCCTCGGTTTACCAACGCCGGCGTGGCTTCGCCGATTTTCGCCACCCTGTCAAGGAGCCGCGATTGTAGTATATTCCCGGCACCGTCACCTAGGGGAGGAATTCCACCGTGGACAAGATCTATATCGTCGTCACCATGGACGTCGAGCCGCCGACCGCCGATACCCATCCCACCGCCACCGGACCCGACAACTGGGAAGACAGCGAGAAATTCATTCGCGGCTATGCCGATCGCGCCGGCGAATTCGGTTGCCCCGTCTCTTCCTTCATCCATCCCGAGGTGACCGTTGCCCAGGGGGACCTGTTCAACGAACTCGGCGAGAAGGGGCATTGCGTCGAGGGCCTGCACTTGCATCCGTGGAAGTTCCGCGACGGAAAGTACAAAGCCCACTTCGGCGGCCTGTCGGAGAACGACATGCGCGCCGCCATTTCCGAGTGCATCTCGATGTGGCAGGGCGGCATGGGCCGCCGGCCGCTCTATTTCCGGCCGGGTACGTTTTCCGCCAACGACAACATGTACAAGGTGCTGGTCGATCTCGGCTTTCGCGGCGGATCGTGTTCCATTCCGGGCCGCATTTGGCCGCGCATGAACGCCATTTGGACCGGCGCCGAACCCGACCCGCACCGTCCCCACCCCATTTTCCGCCAGCTCGTCGGCGATTTGGAATTCGCCAACATGCCGGTCTCGGTCGATTTCTCGGAGCGCACGGTGACCAAAGGCAGCAACTGGCAAAAGGTCGACGAATCCGCCGCATCCTCACCCGACGACAACACGGTTTCCGGCCATCGCGACATGCGCCCCGATTGGAGCGACGCCGATGCGGCCTTTTACAAGCGGACCGCCGGCAACATCGTCGAGCAGTTGATGGCCCGCGCGCCGGCAATCCCTACACTCAACGTCATCACCCATAACGACAACGACTTCACGGACCCCGAAGACCGGGTGTGCAAAAACTTTATGATGGCCTTGAAGGAGATGACGGACGCTTGCAAGTCGCGCGGCATAGAGCCCGTCGGCGCCACCGTGGCGGACGTCTGCGACATGGTCCTGGCCGAGCCGGTGAAGATGAAACCTTTCGTCTACGCATGACAGCGGCGGCGCGGCCGTGAGATGGCCGTTCACATCGCCGGAGGGCGGAGAGCGTGCCCCCAGCACGATTCGGGGCATGGGATACATGCTCGTCTCGACCCTTGCCTTCGCTGCCCTGCACGCCTGTATCCGCTTTCTGGCCGGGGAGATGCATCCCTTCGAGATCGCCTTCTTCCGCTTTCTCTTCGGCTTTTTGGTGTTGGCGCCTGTCTTCCTGCGCCACGGATTCGCCCCCTTGCGCACCCAGCGCCTTGGCCTGCATGCCCTGCGCGGCGGCGTTCAAACGACCCAGGCGCTGCTCTCCTTTCTGGCCCTTGGCCTCGCTCCCCTGGCCAAGGTGGCGGCGGTACAGTTCTCGGCGCCCCTCTTCGTCGCCGTGGCGGCGCTGCTCTTCCTCGGCGAAGGCATAAGGTTGCGACGTGTCGCGGCGTTGCTGATTGGCTTCGCGGGAACCTGGGTCATCATCCGGCCCGGCATGGGAGAGGTCGACATAGGCGCCGTGGTCGCCCTGTTGGGCTCTGTCGCCATCGCCCTGACGATGATCCTGGTCAAGGTCCTGGCGCGCACCGAAACGAGCCTCACCATCACCCTCTACCAGGCTCTGTTCACCACCCCCTTGACCTTTATCGCGGCGCTTTTCTATTGGCAAACGCCGACGTTCGAGCAACTTGCCTGGCTGATCCTCCTCGGTACCCTCGGCAGCCTGGCTCACCTGACCCTTGCCCAGGCGTGCAAGGAAGCCGACGTGACGGCCCTCCTGCCCCTCGATTACACCAAGCTGATCTGGGCCATGGTCCTGGGGTACCTGGTGTTTACCGAGATACCGGGCCTTTGGACCTGGATCGGCGGCAGCCTTATCTTCGGCTCCAGCCTCTATATCGCCTATCGCGAAAAAAAGGCGCGCGACGCTTGAACTCAAGCGTCGGTGCAGAGCATCTTGGTCAGAGCCGAGATATCGGGCAGCGTCTCGATGGTGTCGAGGACCGGAATCAGCGCTTCCATGCGCTCCTCGTCGAGGACCCGGATGGCGCCTTCGCGGTACTTGCCGACGAGTTGCTCACGGGTTAGCGGTTCGCCGCCCGGATAGGTCCTCGGCACGCGCCGCATGTGTTCATGACGACGGCCGTCCTTGAGGTGGACGACCAGTTCGCCGGCGACGTTCTGGCGCTGATCGGGGATGGTCTCGAGGTCGGGATGGATCGACAGTTCGACCTTGGCGCAGAGCGCCCGCTTCACCGGGTCTTTGAGACTCTCCTCCTCGAACGAGGCCAGCCCGATATGCCCGTCGACAAGACCGTTGGTAATCGACCAGGGGATACTGAATCCGGCCTGCTTGGTGGTCTCCGGCACGCCATAGTGGCCCGCCCCCATGATCATCGGCATCTTGGCGGTGTGACGCCATTCGACGCGCTCGATCTCGTCCGGCTTGACGTCGTGGCGGGTGGCGATCTCCATGGCGCATTCGCCGGCGCAGAACAGCGTCGTCGCGCCGGGGAAGAGCTTGATCCCCGGTCCTTCGACAGGATCCAAGAGATCCCAAGGGTTGGCCCAACTCTCGCCGGTTTTGGACAGGTCGTAGCCGCCGCCCGGCAGAAAGACATCGGCAAACCCGTACTTGCGCTCCAGAACGTCGGTCTGCGCCGTGAACCCTCTGGCCGCCAGGCGTGCGCTCGTGATCCCGTTGGCCGCCGCCTGGCCCGAGTGCAGACCGATGGTTTCGGTGCCGAAAGCGCAGCGCAAGGCGGCCGAACAGGACCCCGCGATGCCGAACGCGACCTGGACTTGTTCGACATCGAGGCCGAGAAGCTTGGCCGCCACGGCGGTTGCCCCGAAGATGCCGAAGGTTCCCGTATTATGGCGCCCATTGACGAAAAGCGGAGCGGACAACCCGGTGCCCATGGAGACCTCGCCGATGGTCTCGTGGCCGATGATGTAGGCCTCGAGCACCTGACGCCCACTGGCGCCGAGTTCCTCGCCCAGCGCGAAGGCCGCCGGCACCAAAATACCGCTCGGATGGCCGATGACCCGCCAGCTGTTGTCGTCCCAATCCAAGATCGCCGCCGCCGTGCCGGTGCACATTGCCGCCATGAAAGTCGAGGCCGTAAGGTCGGTGCCGGCAATGGTCACGTCGCCGGGACCGGAGGTGACGGCGTACTCCTGGACAAGCCTTGAACCGTGGTCGGCGGCGCCGGCCAGCATGCAGGTCACGGTGTCGAAGACCAGGTCCTTGGCGACGTGGACCGCCTCGGCGGGCGCATCGTCAATGCCGGTTTCGACGATTTTTTCGGCGATGATGCGCGTCGGGCTCTGGCTCATGGTCGTCCTCCCCCTCAATCGAGTTTTGCACTAGGCTCTGTACTCAATTAGGGGATTCACAAATTGGTTTTGATGTGAT
>JASLLZ010000047.1 GCA_030746775.1 Rhodospirillales bacterium
TAGAAAGAGTGCGGCGTTCACCAAGGACGGCTTTCCGTCATCTGAAAGGTGACATGGCGACCATGTGTCAACGGCATTCACCGTCGCCTTCGCGAACCTATGGAATTGGCTGCACTTGGACCTTATAACCGCCCCACTCCGCCGATCGCCGACAATTGCCATGCGGCGGAAGTATCAGAACTTTCCTCAACAAGGGGACGAATCCCATGTTTGTCGTTCTTCTCAGGTTTTCGGACAACAAAGGCAAGGCCGGCCAATTCATGGACGGCCACAAAGAATGGATCAAGCGCGGCTTTGATGACGGCGTGTTCTTGTTGGTCGGTAGTCTCCAACCCAATCTGGGCGGTGGGATCGTGGCCCACAATACGTCCCTCACGGACCTGCAAAGCAGGGTGAATACCGATCCGTTCGTGGCGGAAAATGTGGTGAAGGCCGAAGTCCTGGAAATCACCCCATCCAGTGCCGATGCGCGGCTAAATTTTCTGCTCGACTAAGCAATTGATCCGATGTTCGTGCCCCCTTTGCGGTCTCGGCAAGTCAAAGGTCAAAGCGCGAAAGGTGCGGGCAACGGCTTCGTCCGCCTTTCATTGACATGAGGGCGGTGTGCCTCTATCTCTCTCCGGCGCCCGCAAGCGCGGCGGAAACACGGAATTCTTCTCGAGGATCGCCATGTTAGGCGCCATCGCCCGGCGGATGTTCGGCTCCGCCAACGAACGCTATCTCAAGACCCTGCAATCGGACGTCGATGCCATCAATGCGATGGAGTCCGAGTTGGAGGCGTTGAGCGACGACGCGCTTCGCGCCCGCACGCCGGCCCTGCGCCAGCGCCTGGAAGACGGCGAGACGATGGACGACCTGCTGGTCGAGGCCTTCGCCACCGTCCGCGAGGGTGCCAAGCGTACGCTCGGCCAGCGCCATTTCGACGTTCAGCTTTTGGGCGGCATGGTCCTCCACCGCGGCCAGATCGCCGAGATGAAGACCGGCGAGGGCAAGACCCTGGTGGCGACACTGGCGGTCTATCTCAACGCCCTTACCGGCCACGGCGTGCACGTCGTCACGGTCAACGATTACCTGGCCCGGCGCGATGCCGAGTGGATGGGCGAGATTTACACGTTCCTGGGCCTGACCGTCGGATGTATCGTGCACGGCCTGGAAGACGACGAGCGCCGCACCGCCTATGCCGCCGACGTCACCTACGGGACCAACAACGAGTTCGGATTCGACTACCTACGCGACAACATGAAGTTCCAACTCGAAGACATGGTCCAGCGTGCCTTCAGCTTCGCCATCGTCGACGAGGTCGACTCGATCCTGGTCGACGAGGCGCGCACGCCGCTGATCATCTCGGGCCAGGTCGAGGATTCGTCGGAACTTTACGAGAAAATCGACCGCCTGATTCCCAAGCTTGGCGAAGAAGACTACGAAAAGGACGAAAAGGCGCGCGCCGTCACCTTCACCGAGTCGGGCACCGAAAAGATCGAGCAGTTGTTGTCGGACGCGGGGCTGCTGGGCGACGGCGGCCTTTACGACATCGCCAACATCTCGCGCGTCCACCACGCCAACCAGGCCTTGCGGGCGCATGCGCTGTTTGCCCGCGACACCGACTACATCGTCAAGGACGACAAGGTCATTATCATTGACGAGTTCACCGGCCGCATGATGGAGGGACGGCGCTATTCGGAAGGCCTGCACCAGGCCCTTGAGGCCAAGGAACGGGTCACCATCCAGCACGAGAACCAGACCCTGGCCTCGATTACCTTTCAGAACTATTTCCGGCTCTATCCCAAGCTGGCCGGCATGACCGGCACGGCGATGACGGAAGCCGGCGAGTTCTCGGAAATTTACAAGCTTGAGGTGGTGGAAATTCCCACCGACCTGCCGTGCATCCGCGAGGACTTCGACGACGAGGTCTACCGCACCGTGACCGAGAAGGACGGCGCCATCCTGGGGCTCATCAAGGACTGCCAGGAGCGCGGCCAGCCGGTCCTGGTGGGCACCGTCACGATCGAAAAGTCAGAGCACCTGGCGGCGCTGTTCAAGAAACACAAGATCGCCCACAAGGTCCTCAACGCGCGGTATCACGAACAAGAAGCCTATATCATCGCCCAGGCCGGCAACGTCGGCGCGGTGACCATCGCCACCAATATGGCCGGGCGCGGCACCGACATTCAGCTTGGCGGCAACCCGGACATGCGCGTCAGCCAGGAACTGGGCGAGGTCGCCGACGGCGCCGAGCGCGACGAGCGCATCGCCCAACTGCGCGCCGAGGTGGCGGAAAAGAAGAAACAGGTTATCGCCGCCGGCGGCCTCTTTATCCTTGGCACCGAACGCCATGAAAGCCGCCGCATCGACAACCAGCTGCGCGGCCGCTCGGGGCGCCAGGGCGATCCCGGGGCGTCCAAGTTCTTCCTGTCGCTGGAAGACGACCTGATGCGCATCTTCGGCTCCGAGCGCATCGAGGGCATGCTTTCCAAGCTCGGCCTGGAAGAGGGCGAGGCCATCGTCCACCCCTGGGTCAACAAGGCGCTTGAGAAGGCGCAGCAGAAGGTCGAGGCGCGCAACTTCGAGATCCGCAAGAACCTGTTGAAATTCGACGACGTCATGAACGACCAGCGCAAGGTCATCTACGAACAGCGCCGGGAACTGATGGACGTCGAGGATGTGTCGGCCACCATTACCGACATGCGCCAAGAGGTCATCGACGACCTTGTCGCCCGCTTCATTCCCGAGAAGGCCTATGCCGAGCAGTGGAACGCACCCGGGCTGCACGCCGAGGCAATGCGTGTCTTGGGCGTCGATGTGGCCGTCGAGGACTGGGCCAAGGAGGAAGGCATCGCGGACGCCGAAATCCGCGAAAGGCTGGCCGACGCCGGCACCCGCAAGGCGGCCGAAAAGGTCGCCAACTTCGGTCCCGATATCATCCGCAACGTCGAGAAAAGCGTGCTCTTGCAAATTCTCGACCAGGTGTGGAAGGAACACCTTCTGACCCTCGACCACCTGCGCCAGGGCATCGGCCTGCGCGCTTATGGCCAGCGCGACCCGCTGAACGAATACAAGCGCGAAGCCTTCAACCTGTTCCAGGAGATGCTGACCAACCTGCGCGAGCGCGTGATCTCGGTCCTGTCCCACGTCGAGCTGCAAATCATGCCGAACGAAGAGATGTTGCTGCCGCGCCTGTCGCAAGACATGGTGGAGACCCGCGACGACCCGGCCTTCGCCATCGAAGGCACCGCGGCCGAGCCCGCCGCCGCGCCCCTGCCGCCGCCCGAGCCCCTGCGCCGCCGCCAGGCCGCGGCGACCCTCGACCCCGACGACCCCGCCACCTGGGGCCGGGTGCCGCGCAATGCGCCGTGTCCGTGCCGCTCGGGCCGCAAATACAAGCACTGCCACGGCAAGGTGGCGTAGGGTCCGGGATCAGAAGTTCGCGGCCAATACGATCGCTTTTCCCGTTCGCTCGGCGGGAAGGGAGGCGCGGACGATGCCTTTGCATAGGCGAGACTTCCAGACGGTGTCGCGGGTGGCGTAGACTGGCACCCGGGCGGCGTTCATCCGCCCCGCTTGGTCGGCATGGTCCCGGGGCCGGACGCCCGGGCCTCCAGGCGCCCGGCTAGCATGCACCACAGCAGCGCCAGAACCTGCAGGGTAATGACCGCCCACAGGGAAGCCTGGTGTCCCGCCACCGCGTAGCCGCCATCGGCCGTCGCGGGGAAGGCGCCGATCACCACGCCGGTCAGCCACTGGGTCAGGAACACGGCGACGAACAGCAGCGCGTTCACGGCGCTTGCCGCCCGTCCCGCGGTACCTGGCGGAAATTTTCGGGCGACGATGGCATACGCCACCATCGGGCAGGCAAAGAACAGCGCCGATCCGGTCCACAGCAGGCCCGGCGCCAACCCGCCCCGAGTCGCGGCCAACAGCACCTGCAGCAGGATCGACATGCCGAAGCCGCCGAGGGCGAGCGCCTGCAGGGCCCGTGGCCTGGCGCCGAGACGGGCCGACAGCCAGCCGAGGCCGAGACTGCCGAACAGGACAGCCGTAAACATGGCAAACAACACCCAGGCCCGCAGGGTTGCGTCGTAGCCGGCGACATCGCGCAACCACAGTGGCGCCCACAGGCTCTGGTAGGCTATCGCCACGCCCATGCCGCCCATGGCGATGGGCGTGAACCGCCAAAACCGAAGGCTGGTCAGAATTACGCCATAGACCCGCCACGGCCGGTCGCGGTCTGCCGGGGCCGCCGGGACAGCGTCGTGACGGGGAACGACGGCAAGCACGATCAGCATGACGACCAGGCACATACCGACCAGGCCGACGATCACACCGCGCCAGGGCACAACCGTCAGCAGGGCCGCCATCGGTCCCGAGGCGACCATGCCGCCGAATGCCGTCAGCGCCACCAGGACGGCCGTGATCGACGCCAGCCGTTCGGGCGCGAACCACAGACGCCCCGCCGTGATGCAGCCGGTCAGGCTGGCGGCCATGCCGACGCCGATCAGGAACCGGCCCACGGTGAGGCCCACGATACCCGTGGCCGTAACGTATAGGATCCCGCCGAGGGCCGCGATTATCAGCAATGTCGCGACCACGCGGCGCGGGCCGAAGCGGTCCAGCGCCAGCCCCAACGGCAGCTGGGCCAGGGCGAAGGCGACGAAGAAGGCACTGGTGACGAAGCCGAGCTGGGCCGCGCCGAAGCCGAACTCCGCGACCAGTGCCGGCGCGATCATCGCGTTGTTGATGCGCAGCGCGTAGTCGAGCGGGCCATACATCAGGAAAGGCACAAGGATCAGCAGGGATCGACTTGCCGCCAAGGCGGGATCGGACGGGCCCTCAGTCACGGGACGGCCGCGGCAAATGCCGCCGACGGGACGGGCCCGGCCAACCCGGTGCTCTCTGATGCCGGCCGCTGATCGGCGCCATACCTGCTCATCCCTGGGTCCGCGATTGGCTATATCCGGAAGTGACGGAGACTCCCGCCGGACGTCCGCCGTCAGACACTTAGCAGACATCGGCGCGACGGGCTATCATCTCATTGCGACGGGGTTTGCAAGCGCAGGCCGCGCTACTCCCTATCAGGCCTTTCACCGACGACGCCGGACGAGTGTCGTCCGGCCCGCCCATGGGCTATGATAAAACGGATCGAGGGATCATTGGCGGCGCCGACCCCGGCCGGGGCGGAAGCGGCGCCCGGGAGGGTAAAAGGATGACCGTTCTTAAAATCGCCCGGATGGGGCACGAAGTCTTGAAACGCATCGCCGCCCCGGTCGAGAATCCGCAGGCGCAGGAGATCGCCAAGCTGGCCGGCGACATGCGCGATACGTTGGAAAACATCGCCGCTTCCGGGATCGCCGCGCCCCAGGTCTTCGTCTCCAAGCGGCTCTTCGTGTATCGCCTTCCCGAACATCTGATTCCGCCGGGCGCCGAATTGAAGCCGATTCCGTGGCGGGTGTTGATCAACCCGGTGCTTGAGCCATTGTCGGATGAAAAAAGGCCGGTCGGATTCGAGAAGTGCCTTTCGATTCCCGGGCTGCACGGCTTGGTGCCTCGATACACGCGGGTGTGCGTCGAGGCGCAACAGCTCGACGGCTCATCGATCGAGATCACCGCCAGCGGTTATCACGCCCGGCTGTTGCAGCACGAGTACGACCACCTGGACGGTATCCTCTATCCCCAGAGGATGAAAGACATCACCAATCTGGCCTTCAACTCGGAACTCGGCGATCGCTTCTACATCCCCCGCGACCCGGCCCTGTTCGTCGAGTAGCACCGGGAAATACCGCGCCCGACCCTGGCCGCCGGGAAACCCTTTCAATCGGCGCTTTAGAGCGCATGATCGCCGGCCGGAAACAGGGAATTCAGGGGCTCGGCCATCACCCCTTGATAATATCGGCCTGACACCGTTGACAAAATTCACAAGGTGTATATTCGCCGAGCATGGTCGCGCGCAATTTTTCCGCCCCTTCGCCAAATAGCACCGATTCCAACGACGAGTCCCGGACATTGCCGACCACAAGATTGCTGTCGTAATCCATACAACAAAGGGTAACGTCGCCGTTCCAAAGTACGCCAAGGTGATAAAAAGGTTTGGAGCAAAATATATGTTCTTTTTTTATTTCTAACTCATAGGTGTCATCCACTCGGGTATTGGCGAATGTAAACGCTTTCCAATAATCCAAGGTGATGCCCTGCTGCAAGTGATAGCTAAACCTCTCGCCCGGAAAATTGATCAGATCGTCCGGCAGGATGTCTCTACGCGGAAAGGGGCTCAACCCGAATTCTGTTTCCAATTCCGAAACAAAGCGGCGCCATTCGCTTAACACCGTCATGGCTTGCTCGGTGTCCTCGATGATGTCCACCCGGACGTCTGTTTCCGCTGTTTTCATGACACGGATATTGATCCGGTTGACCGGCGACCTATTCTCTTTGAGCCGTTTCAAGTACTCCTTAACCAACAGCTTGATATTCTTGATATACCGGTCCCAGGTAATTCCCACCTTGCCGCGCAATGAAAAACTCTCGCGGCTTGGAGTCTGAAGGCTAACGGTAATTCCACCCCTTAAGGACTCGAGTAGGGCGGGAATCGTTTTGGGGTTCAGGGTACTTCCGTTGGTGACCATATCGACATCGAGTTTCAAGGACGCCGCATGGCCTAGAATGTCATGCAGGCGCGGGTGCAGCGTGGGTTCGCCCATCAGATGAAGAAATACGGTTTTTGCGACGTGTTTTTCGGCGAATTCATCAAGAATATTGCGGGCCGAATCCAATGTCATGAAACCGATCGGACGCGTCTGTTGATCCGATGGACAAAACTCGCAGTGGAAATTGCACTTGTTGGTGAGCTCGAGCATGAACATCCTTGTGGCGGGCGCAATGTCAGTGCCCGCCGCCTCGGAGAAATTCGCCCGCGTCTTCATCGCCTGCTGAAAACTTTCCAGGGCCTCCAGTTTGCTCCCTTGGGCCTCAAGCGCATTTCCCAGGTTGTAGTGGGCTTCGGTAAACCCGGAATCAATCGCCACGGCGCTTCGGTAACTGGCGATCGCCTCATCCAGACGCCCCAAGTCCTGGAAAGTCTTGCCCAGATTGTAATGGACCGAAGGTGAATTCGGGGCAATGCCCCGTGCCTGGTTATGGTGCTCTATCGCCTCGTCGTCCTGTCCCAGTTGGGTAAGAATATTGCCAAGGTTCGAGTACGCGTCCACCAACCGGGGGTCATGCTTGATCGCTTGTCGGTAGCATTCCGCCGCTTCAGCCAGACGGAACTGTTTCGACAGCGCCTTTGCCAGGTTGTAGTGGGTCCGGGCCAAACCGGGGGTCAACTTCAAGGCTTGGCGGTAACTGGCAATTGCCTCGTTCGTATTTCCCAATGCAAGCAAGGCGTTGCCGAGATTGGAGTGGGCGGCGTCCAGGCCCGGATCGATGTCAATCGCGCGACGATAGCTGGCGGCGGCCTCTTCCAACCTGCCGGAGGCCGTCAGCGCCTCTCCCAAAGTATTGTGATACTCAGACCGCCGCCCATCGGCGCGGAGAGCCTTTTCCACGAGGCCGATGGCGGCAAGCGGATTTCCGGCCTGATAGGCCAGCGCGCCCAACAGGTGATTGGCCTCCGCATGATCAGGCTGGGTCTTGAGAATTTGCCGGTATATCGGTTCGGCCCGATCAAGCCGACCGGCCCGATGATGGCTCAAGCCGACCTGCAAGGCATTTCCAGAGCCGACGGTCGCTTGACGTCCAATTGCGGGACCGTGCTTGTGGTGTTGCTTCGCGAGCCGACGTTTATCCGCCCGGTTCATGGTGGGCGTCCCTTCTTGCTGTCGCTATCAAATAAAATCAGCATCCTTCACAGTGACTTCCCCGTCAATGTAGAATGTCACTAATGTCCGCTTGTAGCCAAGATCACCCATGCGGGCTCAAGCTTGAATACGACGATCCCCGGACCTTGAGCGGACATCGGTGTGGCGGATCACCATCCAATTACACCCTCGTTCGTGAGTCCCCGGCCTAGTGACCTGGAACAGAATTTCGTGGCCTATACGATCGCATTTCCCGTTCGCTCGGCAGGAAGGGAAGCGCGGGCGATGCCTTTGCATCGGCTAGCCTTCCTGACGCCTCGGGGGGTCACAGGGGGGTGTCCCCCCGACACCAAAGGCGGGGGGCGCCCCCGCGACCCCCGGCGTCGTTGCGCGGCGCTTGTGATGGTCCCCCATCACGGCGCGCCACGCGCCTAGCCGGATGAACTCGGACGACCGTCGTATAGGCCACGAAATTCTGTTCCAGGTCACTCGTTCCTCTATCACTTCGTTCGGGCAAAGCACAGGGCGGATATCGCGCCGCGCCGGAATTAAATCAATTGATTGACTTAATCAATCGTTTGAATTATAGTTGAGTCTACGTCTCTGTAAACGCCAAGGGACCGAGACAGGCATGGCCGTATCACGAACCACCAAGCGCGCCGCTTCCGGCGGCGAGACACGCGAGCGTCTCCTGGAGGCGGGACTGAGGCTGTTCGCCGACCACGGTTACGAAAGCGTCTCGACGCGCCAGTTGAGCCGCGCCGCCGATGCCAACATTGCCGCCATCGCCTACCACTTCGGCGGCAAGCAGGAACTCTACCAGGCCGTCGCCGAACGCCTGGTGGCCGACACCGAGCCCCTGTTCGGCCCGGTCCTCGCCGCCCTCGCCGACGGTGTCGGCAAGGCGCGCGGCGACCGCCGGGCCCTGGCCCGCCTTGCCGCCGCTTTCACCCGCGGCATGCTGTCGGGCTTTGTCGGCGACGAGCGCATGCGCTGGCGCGCCGCCCTGGTGACCCGCGAGTACGCCCAACCGTCGGAGGCCTTCGCCATCATCTTCAAGGGCCGCATCGAACCCATGCACAAGGCGCTGACCGAGCTTGCGGCGGCGGCCCTGGGGTGCCCCGCCGACGATCCCCAAATGGTTATCCGGGCCCATGCCGTCGCCGGCCAGATCATCATCTTTTTCCTCGCCCGCGTCGTCCTGTGGGCGCGCCTGGATTGGCAATCCTACACGCCCGACCGGCTGGCCCAGGTGATGGAGGGGGTGATTGCCTCGGTGCTCGGCTCCCTCGGACTGCCGGCCGTCGAGCCCGGGGAGGCGGGACCATGATGGCATGGCTGAAAGCCCACGCCGGCAAGGCCCTCGTCGTGCCGCCGATCCTGATCGCCGCCGCCGTGCTGATCGTCGCCGTCAGGTCCCGCGAAGCGCCGCAGCGAACGCCGCCCCGCGAGACGGCAAGCGCGGTGCGCGTGGTCGTGGCGCCGTCGGTGGCGGTGGTGCCCAGGGTGCTCGGCTATGGCAACGTACAGCCGGAAACGGTGTGGGAGGCGGTGGCCGAGGTCGACGGACGCATCGTCGAGGTCCACCCTCAATTGAAGAAGGGTGCCATCCTGCCCGCCGGCGCGGTGCTGCTGCGCATCGACCCGACCCGATACCACCTTGCCGTTGCGCAGATAGAGGCCAACATGGCCGCCGTAGAAGCGAAATTGGCCGAACTTGCCGTCAAGGCGGCCAACACCCGCGCCTCGCTGGCCATTGAGGAACGCAGCCTGGCCCTCGGCGGCAAGGATTTAGAGCGCAAACGCCGCCTGCTCGCCACCAAGAACGTCTCCCAGGCCGCCGTCGACCAGGAGGAGCGCGACCTGCTGGCCGGCCGGCAGAACGTGCAGTCGCTTCGCAATACCCTCAACCTGTTCCCCGCCGAGCGCCGCACCCTGGCATCGGAACTGGCGCTTTACACGGCGCAGCTGGAGAGCGCGCGGCTTGACCTGGAGCGCACCGCCATCACCGCCCCCTTCGATTGCCGTGTCGCCGAGGTCAAGGTCCAACGCACTCAATACGCCAATCCGGGACAGGTGCTGGCGGTCGTCGATGGCATCGACGTTTCCGAGGTCTCGGCCCAGGTGCCGATGGGTAAGTTGATGAGCATAATCGGCGACGCCGGCGACGCCGCCATCTCGCCCGCCACCGTCATGGCGGAGCTGCCCAGGCTGCTTGGACTCACCCCCGTGGTGCGTCTGCGCGCCGGTGCCCACACGGTGGAGTGGCCGGCGCGGCTGGCGCGCATTAGCGACACCGTCGATCCGGCGACGCGCACGGTGGGGGTCATCGTGGCGGTCGACGACCCCTACCGCCAGGCCCGTCCCGGACGGCGGCCGCCCCTGGCCAAGAACATGTTCGTCGAGGTCGAACTCACGGCCCGGCCGCGGCCGGGCCGCGTCGTCGTCCCGCGGGCCGCGCTCCGCGACGGGCGCCTCTTGGTCGCCGGCGCCGACGACCGCCTCTCCATCCGCAAAGTGGAAATCTCCTTCCGCCAGACCAACTTCGCCGTCGTCTCGTCCGGCCTGGCGGCCGGCGAACGGGTGGTCCTCTCCGATCTGATCCCGGCGGTCGATGGCATGCTGCTTGCCCCGCTGGCCGACGAGGACGCGACGGTTGCGTTGATCGCCGAGGCGGAAGGCCGGGGACCGGTCCGTTGATTCGCTACTTCGCCTCTCATCCGACGGCGGCCAACCTGGTCATGGCCGGCCTCATGATCCTGGGCCTGGTGGTGGCGCCTTACGTCAAGCGCGAGACCTTTCCCGACATCCCCGCCGACATGGTGGAGGTACGCGTCCCCTACCCCGGCGCCACCGCCGAGGAGGTGGAGAACGCCATCTGCCAGCGTATCGAGGAAGCGGTGGACGGCGTCGAAGCCTTGCGGGAAACGCGCTGCGAGGCCAGCGAGGGTCTCGCCATCGCCGTCATCCGAATGCGCGAGGACGCCTCGATTGACCGCTTTCTCGACGACGTCAAGACCGAGGTCGAGGCCATCGACACCTTCCCCGACAACGCCGAGACGCCGGTCACCCGCCAGCTCGGGCTCACCGACTTCATCGCCACGGTCGCCATTTCGGGCCCCATGGCGCCACCCGACCTCAAGGCCTATGGCGAGATGGTCAAGGATTCGCTCCTGCGCATCCCCGGCGTCTCGAAGGTCACGCTCGGCGGATTTTCGGAACATCAAATTCGCATCGAGGTGCCGGCCACAACGCTGCGCCAATACGGACTCGACGTCGCGGCCATCGCCGACGCCGTCGCCCGCCAAAGCATCGACCTGCCGACCGGCGCCATCGAGACCCGCGATGACACGCTCCTCGTCCGTTTCGCCGACGAACGCCGCTCGCCCCGCGCCTTTCAGGACCTGGTGGTAGTGGCGACCGCCGGCGGCGCCCAGATCAGGCTGGGCGACATCGCCACCATCACCGACCGTTTCGAGCTTGACGAGGCCAAGACCCTGTTCAACGGCGAGCGCGCGGCCTATCTGGTGGTCGAAAAGAGCAAGGACGACGACACCCTGGACGTCATCGACGGGGTCAAGGCTTTCATCGAAAGCCATCGCGCCACGGCGCCGCCGGGTATGACCCTTGCCGTTACCCAGGACATTACGTCGATCGTGCGCGACCGCCTTACCATGCTGTTGCGCAACGGCGCCCAGGGTCTGACCCTGGTCTTTCTTACCATGTGGCTGTTTTTCAGCCTGCGTCATTCGTTTTGGGTGGCGCTGGGCCTGCCGGTTTCGTTCCTCGGCACCATCGCCGTGATGTCGGCGATCGGCTATTCCTTCGACATGATCACCATGGTCGGGCTGCTCATCGCCGTCGGCCTGATCATGGACGACGCCATCGTTATTTCGGAAAACATCGCCACCCACTGGCAGCGCGGCAAGACACCCATCGAGGCGGCGGTCGACGGCGTCCGGGAAGTGGCGCCCGGCGTTATCTCGTCTTTTCTCACCACGGCCTGCATTTTCGGTTCCCTGGCCTTCCTGACGGGCCACATCGGCAGCATATTGAAGGTCATGCCGGTGATCGTCCTGGCGACACTGGCGGTCAGTCTCGTCGAGGCCTTTCTCATCCTTCCCCACCATCTCCGTCGCTCCGTCGCCAAGGGCCGCGACGGTCCCGGTGCGGGGTTCCGCCGGCGCATCGAAGGCGGACTGGAATGGACCCGCGAGGCGGTGGTCGGCCGTGTCGCCGACTGGGCGGTGCGCCGACGCTATCTCACCGCCGGACTGGTCATCGGGTTACTGTTGCTGTCGGTCAGCGCCATCGCCGGCGGCCTGCTCAAGTTCCGCGCCTTTCCCGATCTCGACGGCGACGTGATCGAGGCCCGCATCCTGTTGCCCCAGGGTACGCCCCTGAAGCGCACGGAATCGGTGGTCGGCCGGGTTACCCATGCACTGGATCTGCTGAACGCCGAGTTCGCGCCGCGCCAGCCCGGCGGGCGCTCCTTGGTCCGCAACGTCGGCATTCAGTACAACAAGAACGTCGATGCCTTCGAGACCGGCGCCCATGTGGCGACCGTATCGGTCGACCTGTTGAAGGCGGAGGACCGCGACGCCACCTTGGACGAGGTGCTGGGCCGCTGGCGCGTCCTCACCGGGCCGCTCGCCGATGTCATCGCCGTCAAGTTCACCGAACGCCAACTGGGACCCGGCGGGCGGGCCATCGAAATCCGCCTCCAGGGACACGACCTGGGGAAACTCAAGGCCGCCTCGCAAGAACTCTTGGCGTGGCTCGACGCGTATCGGGGCGTCCACGACCTTTCCGACGACTTCCGGCCGGGTAAGCCGGAATTGCGTCTGCGCCTGCGCGACGGGGCATCGGCGCTCGGCCTCAACGCCGCCGCCATCGCCACCCAGCTCCGTTCGGCCTTTCAGGGCAAGACGGTAGGCGAGATCCAGGTCGGCCCCGAATCCTACGAGATCGACATCCGCCTGCCGCCTGGCGACCGCGACAGCATCGCCGATTTGGAGTACTTCACCGTTACCGCGCCGGGCGGCGAACAAGTGCCGCTGGGTACCGTTGCCGTCATCGAAGACGGCCGCGGCTGGGCCCGCATCAACCGCGTCGACGGCCAGCGCACGATCACCGTGCACGGCGATGTAGACACCCAAGTCGCCAATACGGGCGAGATCATCGAAGATACCCGGCGGCGCTTTCTGCCCGGGCTTGCCGAGCGTCACCCGGGGCTCGTCGTCTCTTTCGAGGGACAGGCGGCGGAATCTCAGGATACCGGCAGTTCGCTCAGGCGCAACTTCGCCATCGGGCTGATCGGCGTGTTCTTGTTGCTCAGCTTTCAGTTCCGCGGCTACGTCGAGCCGGTGGTGGTGATGATCGCCATCCCGCTTGGCCTGATCGGCGCGGTTGTGGGCCACCTGCTGCTGGGCCTCGACCTATCCATGCCCTCCATGGTGGGCATGGCGTCGCTGGCCGGCATCGTGGTCAACAACTCGATCCTGCTGGTGTTGTTCATCCGCAGGCGCCGGCGCGCCGGCGAGACCGTTGCCGAGGCCGCCGCCGGTGCGGTCCGTCAGCGCTTCCGCGCCATCGCCTTGACCACCCTGACCACGGTCGCCGGCATGCTGCCGCTGCTGACCGAACAAAGCCTCCAGGCCCAGGTGTTGATCCCGCTCGTCACCAGTCTTGTCTTCGGCCTTATCTCGGCCACCCTGTTGGTCTTGCTGGCGGTGCCGGCGCTCTACGTCATTCTCGACGATTTCGGCCTGACGACGAAGCTGGAAGAGGAGCTCCAGCCGGCGCCCATGGCATTGTAATCTAGGGGTGGCCGGAAGGGGGTGCGGGACGGTGCCGTTTAATCCGACAATCCTTTACCCCAGTCCCTTCTTGCCCATCTCCAGGTATTTCTCGCGGCGCTGCTTTCTGAGCACCCCGCCGTCGGTCTCGGCCATTGACTCCAGAGCTTCTTCGAGGGCCTCTCCCGCGGCGGCGATGGCGCCGTCCGAATCGCGATGCGCCCCACCCAGGGGTTCGGCGATAACCCGGTCGATGACGCCCAGGGCGTGCAGGTCCTGGGCCGTCAGTTTAAGCGCTTCCGCCGCGTCCTCCACCGGTTCGCCGTCGCGCCACAGGATCGAGGCGCAGCCCTCGGGCGAAATCACCGAATAGACGGCGTGTTCCAGCATCATCACCCGATCGGCGGTGGCCAGGGCGACGGCGCCGCCCGATCCACCCTCGCCGATGACGACGCTGACCAGGGGCACGCGAACGTCCAGGCAGACCTCTATCGAGCGCGCGATGGCCTCGGCCTGGCCACGCTCCTCGGCATCGACCCCGGGATAGGCGCCGGCGGTGTCGATCAGGGTTATCACCGGCAGGCCGAAACGGTCGGCGAGGCGCATCAGGCGCTGCGCCTTGCGATAGCCCTCGGGACGCGCCATGCCGAAGTTGTGGCGCAGACGGCTCTCGGTGTCGGTTCCCTTTTCATGGCCGATGATTACCGCCGAGAGGCCGCGAAACCGTCCGATGCCGCCGACGATGGCGCGGTCCTCGGCAAAGGCCCGGTCACCGGCCAGCGGCGTGAAATCCTCAATCAACGCCTGAACATAATCGAGGGTGTGAGGACGGTCGGGATGACGGGCGACCTGGGTCTTCTGCCAAGCCGTTAATTTGGCGTAGGTCTGACGCAAAAGCCTTTCCAGCTTCGACTGCAGCTTGGCCACTTCATCGGCGATGTTGACATCGCCCGACTCCGACAGGTGGCGCAGCTCTTCGATCTTGCCCTCGAGCGTGGCGATCGGTTTCTCGAATTCCAGAAAGTTGTGCATGGCGGTTCTCTACCACAGTGCGCCTTGCAAGGAGAAGGGGAAACGAAACGGTCCTGAGTTGACCCCTTCCGGCGGCGATGGCATCATTCGTTTGAAACACTGCTATGTGCCGGGCAAGCATTGGGAATCTTGAAAGTCGAAGAGGAAGACCATGACGGCATTACAGTCCCCGGCCGAACCCTCCATGGAGAAAACCGTGCAGCTCGTCGACGGCCCGGCGGTTTGGCTGGGCAGCGATTTGGCCAAAACCGACGAATGGATTTACCGCCTGTCAGAGGATCAAATCGCGGAACTTGACGCGGCGTTGCGCCGGACCCAGGAGCGCGGCCTCGCCATCATCGACATTGGGCGCGACGATTTTCCCCTGCCCACCCTGGGGCCGGTCTTGGCCGAGCTTCAGGACCAGGTCGTCAACGGGCGCGGTTTCGCCCTCGTCAAACGCATCCCCGTCGAGCGCTACACGCCGGCCGAAGCGCAGACCCTCTACTGGGGCATGGGACTCTACTGGGGCGACGCGGTGTCGCAGAACGGCAAGGGGCACGTGCTCGGTCACGTCAAGGACCTCGGCATGGCCGAGGGCGACCCGGCGCGGCGCGGCTATCAAACGACCTTGAAGCTCCGCTACCACACCGATTCGTGCGACATCGTCTGCCTCATGTGCCTAGCCAAGGCCAAGTCGGGAGGCCTCAGCAGCATCGCCAGCTCGGGCGCCATCCACAACGAGATTCTGCGCCGCCGGCCCGACCTGATCGATGTCCTGCGCGGCGATTTCTTTATGGACCGCAAGTGCGAAGTACCCGACGGAAAGCTGCCCTACGCGGCGGCGCCGGTGTTCAACTACGACGACGGCTACATGACGAGCTTCTATCCGCGCGGCGACATCGACTATGCCCAGCGCTTCGACGCGGTGCCCAAGCTCAACGACGAACAGCGTGAAGCCCTGGCGCTGATGGACACACTGGCCGAGGACTTCAGCCTCAAGATGGATATCGAACTCGGCGACATCCAGCTTCTCCATAACCACACCATCTTGCACGCGCGCACCTCTTTCGAGGATTACCCCGAGTTCGAACGCAAACGCCACATGGTGCGGTTGTGGCTGTCGGCGCCCAACGGCCGGCCGTTGCCGCCCAGTTTCGCGGACCGCTACGGCTCCATCGAGGTCGGCACCGTCAGGGGCGGCATCGTCGTCTCTGGCATGACCTTGTGCGCCCCCACCGAAGCCGTGTGATGTCGATCGAATTTCGCCCCATCACCGAGGTCATCGGCGCCGAGGCCATCGGCGTCGATCTCTCCCGGCCCCTCGACGACGAGACCTTCTCCGCCCTCCATCAGGCCTGGCTGGACCATACGGTCCTTCTCTTTCGCGGCCAGGACATCAGCGTCGAGAGGCAAAAAACCTTCAGCCTGCGGCTCGGCACCTCCCTCGACATCCACATCCAGACCGACTATCTGCTCGACGATCATCCCGAGGTCCTGGTGCTGTCCAACCTGAAGACCGACGACGGCAAGCCCGTGGGCACCAAGGACGGCGGCCGCCACTGGCACAGCGACCTTTATTGGAAGGATATACCGGCCAAGGCGTCTTTGCTCTATGGCCGGGAGTGCCCGCCGGTCAAGGGCGATACCCTTTTCATCAACATGGGGGCGGTCTACGAAGCCCTGCCCGAAGAGACGAAGCGGCGCATCGATGGCAAGAAGGTCCTCATCAGCCGGGTCCGTTCGTGGCCCATCGACTATCCCCACCGCCCGCCGCTCACCGAAGCCGAGAAGGCGAACCTGCCCGACGTCGTCCATCCCCTGGTTAGGACCCACCCCGAGACCGGGCGCAAGTGCCTCTACATCGGCAACGAGGCGAGTGCGTGGATCGTCGGCATGGACGACGACGAAGGCAAGGCCCTGATCGACGAGCTGATGGACTTCGCCCGCCAGCCGCGCTTTGGTTATGCCCATAAGTGGCAGGCCGGCGACGCCCTGTTGTGGGACAACCGCTCCACCATGCACTGCGCCACCCCCTACGACGAGATCAACCACCGGCGCCTCATGTACCGCACCACCATCATGGACGGCATCCACCCGGCCTGATCGCGGCAGGCAATACAGCCAGCGAGGGAGCCCGGCCTTGAGCACGAACAATCCGCGAATTGCCGCGATCGGCACCGGCGGCTCCATTTCCGCCGTCGGGCGCGACTCGCTCGACCTGTTCGACTACGGCTCGACCGGCATCCGCGTTGAGCCGCAAGAGTTGCTGGACCGGGTCCCCGAGGTGGCAACCGTCGCCGACGTGGTATGCGTGCCCTTCCGTTCGGTTTCCAGCGAGGCCTTCGGTCCCTCAGACTGGCTTGAACTCAATGAGCTTGTCCACCGGACGGCGGCCGAGGATCCGACCCTGGCCGGCATGATCGTCATCCACGGCACCTGCACCTTGGAAGAGACGGCCTATTTCCTCAATCTGACGGTCAAGGTGGACATCCCTGTCGTGCTGGTGGCGGCGCAGCGCTCGATCAACGGGCTGAGCAGCGACGGCCCGCTCAACCTGGTCAACGCGGTGCGCGTGGCGGCGGCGCCGGACGCGCGCGGCCTTGGCGTGATCACGGTGCTCAACGACGAGATCCAGGCGGCGCGCGACGTGACCAAGGTCTCCACCCACCGCGTCAACACCTTCCGCACGCCCGATCTTGGCATCCTGGGCTATGCCGACGCCGACGGCCGCGTCGCCGTCTATCGCCGCCCGGCGCGCCGCCATGCCCCGGACAGCGAATTCGACCTGCGCTCCATCGGCGAACTGCCGCGTGTCGACATCGTCTACTCCTACGGTGGCTGCGACGGCACGGCCATCGACGCCTTCGTCGCCGCCGGCGCCCGCGGCATCGTCTCGGCCGCCTTTCCGCCCGGCCTGCCGGGCAGCGGGCAGAAGGCCGCCCTGGCCGAGGCGCGGCGCCTGGGCGTCCACGTTTTCATTACCTCCCACGGCGGCAGCGGCCGCGTGCTGGAGCGCGCCGCCTTGCGCGACGCAGGCTACGTCGCGGCCGACAACCTGAGCCCGAAGAAGGCCCGCATCCTGGCCATGCTGGCCCTGACCCGGACCGATGACGTGGCCGAGCTTCGCCGAATTTTTCAGGAATACTAAGTCACCGTTACGGCATGGGCACGCCGCCCGCCGTCATCGGCACGGCGTAGCCCCGTTCGACCGCCGGGCGGCCGGCGATGGCCGTGTACCAGCGCTTGACGTTGGGATAGGCGTTCATGTCGATGGTCTGCCATTCGAAACGCGAAATCCACGGCCAGGTGGCGATGTCGGCGATCGAGTAATCGCCGGCCAGGTATTCGTGGTCGGCGAGACGGCGGTCGAGAACGCCGTAGAGACGGCGCGCTTCGGTGAGATAGCGTTCCTCGGCATAGGCCGATTTTCCCTTGTTGAAGCGCACGAAGTGGTGGACTTGCCCAAGGAACGGACCGGCGCCGCCCATCTGCCACATCAGCCATTCGATCGCTTGCCAGCGCGCTTTTTCGTCGCTCGGCACGAGTTGGCCCGTCTTGTCGGCCAGATAAAGCAAGATGGCGCCCGATTCCATCATCGCGATGCCGTTGTCGTGATCGACGATTGCCGGGATCTTATTGTTGGGGCTGATCTTGAGGAAGGCGGGATCGAACTGCTCGTCCTTGGTGATGTCGACGGCGTGGGCTTCGTAGGGAAGCCCCACTTCCTCGAGCATGATGGAAACCTTGCGCCCGTTGGGCGTCGTCCAGGTGTAGAGATCGATCATTTACCTGTTCCCCCGGCTCAGACCCTTCCCGAATCCACCTTGAGGTGTTCGCCGGTGACGGCGGCGGCCTCGTCGCAGGCCAGGAACAGCACCGTCGCCGCGACTTCCTCGGGTTCGACGTACTTACGCAGCGCCGCGGTATCCATGTAATGGGTCTTCCAAATCTCGTCTTCGCTCTTGCCCAGTTTCTCGGCCTGCAACTTGACGCTCTTCTTCATCAGGTCGGTGGCGACGGCGCCCGGACACACGTCGTTGACGCGGATGCCGAGCGGGCCCAGCTCCTGGGCCGCCGCCTCGGTGAGACCGTTGACGGCGAACTTGCTGGCCACATAGTCGCTGCGCGTCGGCCGCGCGCCGCGCACCCCGTCGCGCGACGAGACGTTGACGATGGAGCCGCCCTGACGTTTCAGCAGCGGCGCCGCGTACTTGATGCACAGGGCGACGCCGCGCAGGTTGACCGCGATGGTCTGGTCCCAGTCCGACATGTCCATGTCGGCAAGGGCCGCCCGGGCGCCGCCGGTGCCGGCGTTGTTGACCAAAACGTCGAGCCGGCCGTAAGTATCGTCGCAGGCCTGGAACAGGGCCTTGACGTCGTCTTCAAGCGCGACGTCGGCGGCGACGGCGAGACCCGAGATTTCACCCGCCACGCGCTCGATCTCGGCCTGGCGCCGGCCCGCCACGACCACCTTGCAGCCCTCTTGGGCCAGACGCCGGGCCGTCGCCTCGCCGATCCCCGTGCCGCCACCGGTGACGACCGCCACCTTGCCGTCCAGAACACCGCCCATACCAATAAACCTCTCGTCCGTTTCGCCCATTGCCGCCGACGGGCCCGACAATCCTTAGCACAGGGACCCGGTCTCGGCCACCGGCTCCGCGGGGCGCGTTGACCCTGCCCCGAGGCGATGCCATCATTGCGCGAAGGCGCTTCAATCGCTGGGAGACAAACATTCGTGAAAGTTCAATATAAGCCGATCACCGATTTTATCGGCGCCGAGATCACCGGCGTCGACCTGTCGCGGCCGATCGACGCCGATACCTATGGACGCATCCGCCGCATATGGCTTGACCACACCATGGTGTTGTTTCGCGGCCAACAGGCGATGACACCTGACGACCACATGGCTTTCAGCCGCCTGTTCGGGACCCTGGATCATCACACCACGACGACCAAGTGGAACCTGCCCGATCACCAGAAAATCGCCGTCGTCTCCAACGTCAAGGTCAAGGGCGAGCACATCGGCGCGCCGAAGAGCGGCCGCGCCTGGCACAGCGACGGCCAGTACACGAAATACCCCTGTTCGGCGTCGGTCCTGGTGGCGCGCGAGGTGCCGCCGGAAAAGGGCGACACCTTGTTCGCCAACATGTATCAGGTATACGACGCCTTGCCGGCCGAAACCAAGCAACGCATCGACGGCCTTGAAGTGGTGCACAGCCGGGTCAAGGCGTGGCCGATCAGCTATCCCGACCGGCCCATGCTGAGCGAAGAGGAACAGGCCAAGCTTCCCGACGAAATCCATCCCCTGGTGCGCACCCACCCCGAGACCGGCCGGCGCGCCCTTTACTGCGGCGGCAACGTGGGCTGGGAGATCGTCGGCATGCCGTTCGAGGAAGGCCACGCATTTTTGAAGGAGCTGCGAGCCTTCGCCATCCAGCCGCGCTTCGTTTACGCCCATAAGTGGAAGGTCGGCGATGTCATCTTGTGGGACAACCGCTGTACCTTCCACTGCGCCACCCCCTTCGACGAGGAACAATACCGGCGCGTCATGCACCGCATCCACATCTCCGGCGACAAGCCCTTCTTCATACCGGAAGGCCCGTGAGCGGCATCACCGCCCGGTCCCTCAGTGACGGCCTTGGCGCCGAGATTAACGGCGTCGACCTGTCGCGGCCCCTGGACGAGGAGACCTTCAAGACCATCCACGCCGCCTGGCTCGACCACGGCGTCCTCGCCTTTCCCGCCCAGAAGGCAATGACCGTCGACGACCAAATCGCCTTCACGCGGCGTTTTGGTGCGCTGATAAGCCACCACATGCCCCAGTTTTGCCTGCCTGAGCGGCCCGAGGTCCTGGTCGTCTCTAACGTCAAGGAGGACGGACGCCCCCTGGGCCAAGAGAAAGCGGGGCGCAATTGGCACACGGATTACCAGTTCCTTGCCGAGCCCGCCAGCGCCTCCTTCCTGCACGCTATCGAGGTACCGCCGGATCAGGGCGATACCCTGTTCATAGGCATGACCGCGGTCCATGACGCGCTGCCGGCCGCGACGCGAAAACGCATAGCCGGCCTCAACGTCGTCCACAGCCGCGTCCAGACCTGGCCCATTCTCTATCCCCACCGCCCGCCGCTCAGCGCCGCCGAGGCGGCGCGCACGCCTGATATCGTCCATCCCCTGGTCCGCACCCATCCCGAGACGGGGCGCCAATGCCTCTATCTGGGCGACGTCATGTGGGCCGTCGAGGGCATGGACCGGAAAGAAGGCCAAGCGCTGCTCCGCGATCTCTACAACTTCGCGACGCAGGAACGCTTTGTCTATGCGTACCGCTGGCGGCCGGGGGATGCGGTGCTATGGGACAACCGCTGCACCATGCATTGCGCCACGCCCTTCGCCGAAGAAACGTACCGGCGCCTCATGTACCGGACCACGGCCCAGGGCGAGCGGCCGTTTTACGCCGACCCTTGAAAGGCTCGGCACGGGACCCGGCCGTCATTCCTTTTGGGCGCAAATTTTCTGCCGTTCCTCGATCTCCAACTTTTCGGCGGCAAGGAAGTCGGCGGTTAGCCGCGCCACGTCGCGGTAAAACGAAAGCTCGGCCCTTTCCGTCGTCTGGCGACAAAAAGCGGGAGCCCAGGCGCCGAGATGGTCGGCCAGGAATTCGTGCTCGAATTGGAGGCAGTTGGATGCCTTGGCAACGTCTCCGTCGCGCCACGCGGCAGCCTCCTTGCCGGCCAGCTCGGCCATGAATTCAAGCTCGACGCCGATGTGGTCCGGAAGCCCGTGGTAGTCGGGTTTGTAGTGGAAGCCCGCCGTCTCGATGTAGCGCTTGACCGCTATCGTCTCGGGCCCCCACAGCAAGCCGCTGCCGCCCTCAATCTGCGCCGATTCGTAGGGCGAGACATGGCCGCCGGGCCCCAGGAACAGGGCCTTGTATTCAATCGCCAGGTCTTCCAGAACCTGTTCCTCGGGACGGTCGAGGAAATCGGTCTCGATATCGACACCGCTTTCCGACAGGGCACCCAGGAACTCGGGCTCCTTGATGCTTTTCAAGAGTCCGGCCGACACTTCCTCCCGAAAAACCGAGGCCAGGAAGCCATAGAGATTGCTTCTCTCCACGGCTGTCCTGGCCAAGGCCTCGGGGGTGACGGCGACCCCCTCGCCGTCACCCGTTTCGGTCATAAGCTACGCCTTTGTTACACTCACCACCGTATCCATGAACCGCAACTGTCCGTTGACCGGATCGGGCGCGTTGGGGATGAGCCAGTTGGGATGGACCCCGTTCTTTTTCCACCATTTGCGCTTGGAGTCCTCATCATCGGGGGCGTCGGGTGCCTTCTTGCCCGAGGCATAGCGGCCGTACTCCCAGTGTCCGCAGTGGTGCGAGATTGCGATGACTCCGGGAACGACGGCGGGCGTCACCTGGGCGGTGGTCTCGATCTCGCCGACCGCGGACTTGACCTTGATCTTGTCACCGTCCGAGATGCCCAGACTAGCGGCACTCATCGGGTTAATCCAGCCCGGGTTGTCGTGATAGAGCTCGGTCAGCCATTTACAGTTCTGACTGCGCGAGTGGATTTGCACCGCGACCTTGTAGGTGGTCAGGATCAACTCGCTGCCGTTCATCTTCTGATGTTCGGGAACCGCAGTCCAGGTCGGTAGCGGCGCGAAGCCCTTTTCACCCATGAGCACGGAGTAGAACTCCATGAAGCCCGATTTGTTCAACGCGTCGGGCTTGAAGCCGGTATAGACCGTGTTGCCGATCTTCTGGCCAACATAGGCCTTGAAGGCTTTCGAGGTATGGGTATAGCTCTTCGCCGCGGCTTCCTCGGCGCTCTTGAGACCGGCCTTCTTCCAGTTCCAATAGACCCCGGTGCCCTTGTCGAGGATGACGCCGTCGGCCTTGTAGGTCTTCGCCGGCACCACCTTCATGTAACTGTAGTACTTCGGCTTGGCCTTGGGGTCGTGGAAGACGCCTTTCTTCTTCATGTAGTTGAAGCCGCCGGCCTTCTTGATGAGGGGGGTCATGTCGCAAGATTGCTTGACGAACTCCTCTTTCGACTTGATACCCAGCGGCATACCCATGCGATTCGCCAATTCGATGCAAGTATCGGCAAAGTCCTGGGCCTCGCCCAGAGGCTTGACCATGGGTTGACGGATGGCGTACTCGGCGACCTGGGTCGGCGACACCATGTCTTCGTAATCCCACCGTTCCAGATAGGTCGCGTCGGGCAGGATGATGTCGGCCAGGGCCGCCGATTCATCATAGAACGGGTTGCTGCACACCAGGTACGGCATGAGCTTTTCGTCCTTCATGATGTCGATGTTTTCCTGCACCTCGCCGTTGGCGTAGACCGGCGTGTAGCAGTACCACATGTAGACGTCGGGCCGACCGGCGCTGCCGTCCTTGATCATCTTGAGGACATTGTGGCTCATGTGGTGGGAGGGAAGCGCCGCCGCCCCCTTGGGTCCGTCGGCGATTTTAAGTTTCTTCGCCTTTGGCTTCTTCTTCGGGCCCTTGGGGTATTTCCAACTGGCGCCGACAGCCAGGCAACGGCCACCCGGCCGGTCGATGTTGCCGGTGATCGAGGCCAGCATCTGGCACGCGCGTTCGGTGTCGTTGCCGTTGTAGTGGGCAACGGCGCCGCGGTAGCTGATCAGGCAGCCCGGTTTGGCGGCCGCGAACTCGCGCGCGATGGTGGCGATCTTGGCGGCGGGAACGCCGCTGATCCCTTCCGCCCATTCCGGCGTGTACTTGGCGAGGTGCTTCTTCAACACCGCGATCTTTTGCGCCGTCGTGGCGTTGGGATCGGCGGTGGCCTTGCAGAACTTGAGAAACCTCTCGCCATCGCCCTTATACAGGTTCTCCTTCATCACCACGTTGCACATGGCGAGTACGATCGCCAGATCGGTCCCCGGCTTGACCGGAACCCACTCCGTCGACTTGGCCGCGGTATTCGACAACCTCACGTCGAAGGTCACCATTTTCAGGCCCCGGTCGGCTATCGCCCAGGCCAGGCGATGGGCGGTCGGGATGTGGTTGGTGTGGGCCTCCAACACGTTGGAACCGAAGTTTAAGACGTAATTGGTGTTGTCGAAGTCCCAGTTGTCGTAGTGCTTGCCCCAGGTCAGTTCCTGGGCCGTCCACTTGCCGCCCTCGCAGATCGAGGTGTGGTTGCCGACGGTACCGGTCCCATAGGTGGCCAGGAAGACGCTCTTGATCAACTTCGAGGCGCTCGACTTCATGCGCCCGTAATGGAACATGAGCTTTTCGGGGTGCCCGTCGTCACGCAGCTTCTTCAAACGACCGGCGACTTCGTTGAGGGCCTCGTCCCACGAGATCCGCTTCCATTTGCCCTCGCCGCGCTTACCAACCCGCTTCATGGGATGGAGGATGCGGTCCGGGTCATAGAGCTGGTTGACGCCGGCCTGGCCCTTGGCGCACATGACGCCTTCGGTCCGAATGGAATCGGGATGGCCTTCCATCTTGACCAGTCGGCCGTCCTCCACAAAGCCCATGGCGGGACAGCGCGTCACGCAGTTCCAGCACGAGGTCGGGATGGCCTTGCGCGCCTCAAAGCCCATGCGCCAGCCGGTCTTGGGCGAGAAGTCCTTGCCCCCCTTGACCGGCAATTCCTTGGCGGAACTCAGGCTCGCCCCACCAGCAAGTGTTGCCGTGGCGGTGGCGGCGCCCAGTTTGAGAAAGTTTCTGCGACTTACCATGACACCTACCTCCTACCTTCGCCGGCGTAGCGCCTTGTCGATTTACCGGCCCAGAGTTCCTCTTTGCGGTTCGTCGTGACCCGCACATATTGCCCCGTGTACGCCACCTTCTTCGGCCCCGTGTGATCGGCGCCGATGTAGTACACGTTGGGCTTGGTTCCCTCTTCCGGCTTCAAGACGGTCACCGGATTGTTGGCGATCAACTTGGAAACCTCGCTGTTGGGATCGTTGAGGTCGCCGAAGATGCGGGCCTGACCGGTGCAGGTATTGACGCACGAAGGCACCACGCCCTCGGTCACCCGGTGCAGGCAGAAAACGCATTTTTCCGCCGCGCCTTTCTTCCGGTTCAGCTTGGGATCGCCGGCCGCCGGGTTCATGAAGCGCGCATCGTAGGGACAGGCCTCGACGCATTTGCGACAGCCGATGCACTCATCCTGATCGACGATGACGATGACGATACCGTCCGCCTTGCGCTTGTACGTCGCATCGACGGGGCAAACATCGGTGCACGGCGGTTCCGAGCAGTTGTTGCACAGCGACGGCAAAAAGCTTCTCGTGACGTTCGGATAAGTCCCCTTCTCGATGGATTCCACCCATGAGCGGACTCCACCCAGAGGAACGTCGTATTCCGACTTGCAGGCCACCGTACAGGCCTGGCAGCCGGTGCAGCGCCGGACGTCGATGACCATCGCGTATTGGGGTTTCGCGTTGGTCACGGCGGCCCGAATCGGACTCGGCGCGAGGGTGGCACCAGCGGCGACGGCGGTGGCCGCCGTCCTCATGAAGTTACGGCGACTCACCGTCGCGTTACTTCCCTCTTCGCGGATGGCAGGTTCCTGATTGTCCATGATGACCTCAATGCAATGAGCAGGCCGAAGTTAAATTCAGATCGTATTTGGCTGTCTTGAACTATTCGCATTCTAATCGTCATAGCAGTGATGCCACACGCACTATTGGAAAGCATTGAGGAGCGTCAATAAATTGATTGAGGCACATCAATAAACCACATTTTTTTTGCGGATGCCTGCCGGCGGGACATGTGATTCAGACCAGCCTTGTGATACGATCGTCCTTGTCATCGCGGAGCAAACCACCTCATGAGCGAGAAACCCGTCGTCCTTGTGACCCGCAAGCTGCCGGACGCTGTCGAACAGCGTCTGAGCCGCGATTACGTGGCCCGTCTCAACCCCGACGACCACCAGTATTCAAGCGACCAGGTGATTGAGCTTGCCGCCGGCGCCGATGCCATCGTGCCCTGCCACACGGAGCGGTTTACGGCCGAAGTGATCGATCGCCTTCCCGCCACCGTCAGGGTGATCGCCAACTTCTCGGTCGGTGTCGACCATGTCGACCTGGCCGCCGCCAAGGCCCGCGGCATCATCGTCACCAACACCCCCGACGTCCTTTCCGACGCCACCGCCGAGGTCGCCATGCTGTTGATCCTGGGCGCCGCGCGGCGCGCCGGCGAGGGCGAGCAATTGGTGCGCACGCGCGCTTGGCGTGATTGGAGTCCCGCCTTCATGGTCGGCACCCAGGTGACGGGAAAGCGGCTCGGCATCATCGGCATGGGGCGCGTCGGCCAGGTGGTGGCGCGGCGCGCGCGGGCCTTCGACATGGAAATCCACTATCACGACGTCAGGCGCCTGGAGCCCGAGGCGGAGGCCGGCGCCCGCTTTTACGCGACGCTCGACGACCTGCTGCCCAACTGCCAGTTCCTCACCATCCACTGCCCGGCCATGCCCGGCACCGACGGCCTGCTCGACGCCGGGCGTATCGCCCAATTGCCCGACGGCGCGATCGTCGTCAACGCCGCGCGCGGCACCATCGTCGACGACGACGCCCTGACGGCGGCGCTCAAGTCGGGCAAGCTGGCCGCCGCCGGGCTCGACGTCTACCGGGGCGAGCCGGATATCCATCCGGCCTACCGTGAGCTTTCCAATACTTTCCTGCTGCCCCACATCGGCAGCGCCACCCATGAAACGCGGGACGCCATGGGATTCAGGGCGCTCGACAATCTGGATGCCGTATTCGCCGGCCACGAGCCCGGCGACCGGGTCGCGTGACACCGACGCAGAGCACCGGCAAGAAGATGTTCTCCACATTGGCGGGAAAAACCCACATTTTATTTGCGAAAATCCTTGCCCTTGGCTCCAAAAACCGAAAGACTACAAAATGATTGGAGCGTTTTCGTTCCGCCGCCGATCTATATAGTCAATAGACTCGGCTGCGAAGGAGCCTGACCCACCCTGCCAACCAGATCAACGAACTAGGGTCCAGACTCATTCAAATCCAATAACAGATGAGGGCAACGAGACATAGGGCGGCGAGAAAGTTTTGCGCC
>JASLLZ010000048.1 GCA_030746775.1 Rhodospirillales bacterium
TGGGTGGCCGGGTGGGGGTACGGGCCGGTGCCGAGCATATAATGTTTGGCCGGGGCTATGTTCTCCGGCCGTTCGATGTGAGATTATCGGGTCATGTCCTACCAACTCCGTCCGTTTCCCCGGCGCCAGAGTACCAAGGTCCGCATCGGCTCCGTCGTGGTCGGCGGCGGCGCGCCGATCATGGTCCAGTCGATGACCAATACCGATACCGCCGACGTCGAAGCGACGGCCGACCAGGTGGCGGCCCTGGCCCGCGCCGGGTCCGAGGTGGTGCGCCTCACCGTCGACCGGCAAGAGGCGGCCCGCGCCGTCCCCCATATCCGGGATCGACTGGCGAATCTGGGCGTCGATGTCCCCCTGGTCGGCGACTTTCATTACAACGGCCATACGCTCTTGACCCAACACCCGGCCTGCGCCGAGGCCCTGGACAAGTACCGTATCAACCCGGGCAACGTTGGCTTTCGCGACAAGCGCGACACACAGTTCGCGACCATGATCGAGGTGGCGCTGCGCCATGCCAAGCCGGTCCGCATCGGCGTCAACTGGGGCAGCCTGGACAAGGAGCTTCTGACCCGTCTCATGGACGAAAACGCCGAGGCCCGAAAACCAAAAACCGCCACCGAGGTAACCCACGAAGCCCTCGTCGTTTCGGCTCTGGCCAGCGCCGCCCGGGCCGAGGAGCTGGGCCTCGGGCGCGACAAGATCATCTTGTCATGCAAGGTCAGCGCCGTTCAGGACCTCATCGCCGTTTACGCCAGCCTGGCGGCGCGCGGCGACTATGCGCTGCACCTCGGCCTCACCGAAGCGGGCATGGGTTCGAAAGGCATCGTCGCCTCGACCGCCGCCTTGGCCATTCTTTTGCAACGCGGCATCGGCGACACCATCCGCGTTTCGTTGACCCCCGAACCGGGCGGCGAGCGCACCCAGGAAGTGGCCGTCGCCCAGGAAATCCTGCAGACCATGGGACTGCGCGCCTTCGCGCCCTTGGTAACCGCCTGTCCCGGCTGTGGGCGGACGACAAGCACCGTCTTCCAGCATCTGGCGCAAGACATTCAGCAATATGTCCGCACCCGCATGCCCGAATGGCGCCAGAACCATCCCGGCGTCGAGACCATGAACCTTGCCGTCATGGGCTGCATCGTCAATGGCCCGGGGGAAAGCAAGCATGCCGACATCGGCATCAGCCTTCCCGGCACCGGGGAGGAACCGGCGGCGCCCGTCTTCATCGACGGCAGGAAGGCGATGACGCTGCGCGGGCCAACCATCGCCGAGGACTTCCACAAGGTGATAGACGATTACGTGAAGACGCGCTACGAACGCCGGTCCTGACCGCCGAGCCGCGCCCGGAGTCCCGTCGCCGCCATGCCCAAGAACGAAACCGCCCCAAGGAACCCGGTGCTTCAGCCGGTCCGCGGCACCCACGATATCCTGGCGCCCGATTTCCGGCGCCATCGGGCGGTCGTGGAAACCGCGCGCTGCGTCGCGGCCCGCTACGGCTACGCCGAAATGTCCATGCCCGTCTTCGAGTTCACCGAGGTCTTTCAGCGCACCCTCGGCGAGACCTCGGATATCGTGAGCAAGGAGATGTACACCTTCGCCGACCGCAGCGGCGACAGCCTGACGCTGAGACCCGAGGCCACGGCCGGGGTGGCGCGCGCTTTCCTGTCCAACGGGCTGACCCAGGACCTGCCGCTCAAGGTCTTCTGCCAAGGCCCCATGTTCCGCTATGAAAGGCCCCAAAAGGGACGGCTCAGGCAATTCCATCAGATCGACGTCGAACTTCTGGGCGTCGCCGAACCCCTCGGCGACGTCGAGATCATCGCCCTTGGCGCCGATGTCCTCGATGCCCTCGGCCTGAAGGACAAGGTGACGCTGGAACTCAACACCCTCGGCGATCGGGAAAGCCGTCTCGCCTATCGATCCACATTGGTTGACTATCTCGGTGATCACGCGACCAGGCTGTCGAGCGACAGCCGCGCCCGGCTTGAGCGCAATCCGCTGCGCATCCTCGATTCGAAGGACGAGGGGGACCGCGCCATCATCGCCGATGCGCCGGCGATTTCTGACAGTCTGAACGATTCCTCGCGACGCATCTTCGAAGACCTTTGCGCCGGTCTCGATGCCGCCGGTGTTGCCTACCGGCTCAACCCGCGTCTGGTGCGCGGCCTGGATTACTATTGTCACGCCGCCTTCGAGTTCACCACCGAAGAGCTGGGCGCCCAGGGCACCGTGCTGGCCGGGGGCCGCTACGACGGCCTGATCGAACAGATGGGCGGCCAGCCGACGCCGGGCACCGGATGGGCGGCCGGCGTCGAGAGGCTGGCAATGCTGATCGCGGCGCCGCCCGAAGAACCGAGACCCATCGCCGTCGTCCCCGTCGGCGAGGATCAGGAAGAACAGGCGCTCGCCATCGCGCTACGGCTGCGCCGCGCCGGCTTCACGGTCGATCTTGGATACTCCGGCAAGGTTGGCAAACGCATGAAGCGCGCCAATAAGCTCAATGCCTGCCGGGCCGTCGTTCTCGGCTCCGAGGAGGCGGCGCGCCGAGCGGCAATGGTACGCGACATGGATACGGGAGAGCAGGTCGAGGTTCCGCTGGATTGCTTGGAGACTCACCTGGCTCACCTTCGTTAGCAAGGCCATGGGCGAGGCCATCTCTTCACCCGGCCGGCCGGTGATCGTCGGGGCCAACCATAAATCCAGCGGCTTGATGCTGCGCGACCGCCTATTCGTCGAGGACGGGGCGACGCCTGAATTCCTGGACCGCCTGCGCCGAGGAGGAGTGACCCAGGCCCTTGTGCTCTCAACCTGCGACCGGGTCGAGGTGCAGGCCATCGACCCCGGCGCCGGCCAGGCACCGGACCTGATCGCCGGCGCCCTGGCCGGCCATGCCGGAATGGCGCCGGATGAGCTTGACGGACAACTCTATACCCTGTGGGACGACGCCGCCGTGCGTCACGTCTTCGCCGTCGCCGCGTCGCTCGACAGCCAGATCGTCGGCGAGCCCCAGGTCCTGGGACAACTCAAGGCCAGCCACCGGCTGGCGCGAGACGGCGGCATGACCGGCGGCGCCTTGGAAGCCGTCTTGCAGGCCGCCTATGGCGCCGCCAAGCGGGTGCGCAACGAGACCGCCATCGGCGAGCGTCCGGTGTCCATCGCCGCCGCGGCGGTGCAGATTGCCCGCGAAGTGCACGGTGATCTCGACCGCTGCACGGGCCTTCTCATCGGCGCCGGCGACATGGGCGAGATGGTGGCCCGGGACCTGCTGTGGGCGGGACTGACCCAACTGACCGTCACCCACCCGGCGGCAAGGCGGGCCGAGGAAGTGGCCCGGACGCTGGACGCCCACGTCGCCGCCTACGACACTCTTGCCGCCGTGCTGGCCGAGGCCGATATTGTCCTGGCCGCCGTCGGCCGGCGGCGCCATGTACTGACCGGCGACATGGTGACGGCGGCGCTCGGCTTGCGGCGTCAAAAACCCATGTTCATCATCGACGCGGCCATCCCCGGCGACGTCGAGCCGGCGGTCAATCGCATCGACGCGGCCTTCCTCTACGATCTGGGCGACCTGGAGGGCGTCGCCATGGGGGGGCGCGCCGACCGCGAGGCAGAGGCCCAGGCGGCATGGCGGATCATCGATACCGAGGTCGAGAACTTCCTGCGCGGCCGCGCCGAGCGCGGCGCCGTTCCCGCCCTCAGCCTCTTGCGCGCCCATTTCGAGGACAGCCGCCGAGAGATCCTGGCTTCGGCGCGCGGCGACGCCGATGAAGCGACCCGCCTTTTGGTCAACCGCCTGTTGCATGTCCCCTCCCAGGTCCTGCGCCAGCACGCGGCGGGGCAAGGCGGAGGACAGGACGCGGCCGAATGGCGGACCATGGAGCGCATGGTGAGGCGCCTGTTCCGCCTCGACGGCGAAGCGGATGAAGACGGCGAGAGCACGGAGGAATCTCAGTGAGCCTGGACCAGAAGCTAGACGGCGTGGTGGCCCGATACGCGGAGTTGGAGTCCCGGCTGGCCGAAAAGGACATCGCCCGGTCGCCCGACTTCATCCGCCTGTCGAAGGAGTATTCGGACCTCGGGCCGGTGGTGCGGGCGATTGGGGAATTACGCGACGCCCGATCCGAGATCGACGATTTGATAAGCCTGGTCGGCGATCCAGAGGTCGATGACGAAATGCGCGCCCTGGCCAAGGCGGAAGGAGCCGAACTGGCGCAGCGATTGCCGTCCCTGGAGCACAACGTCAAGGTCCTCCTGCTGCCCCGTGACGCTGCCGACGAGCGCAATGCCATCTTGGAGGTCAGGGCCGGCACGGGAGGCGAAGAGGCGGGCCTGTTCGCCGCAGACTTGTTCCGCATGTACCAACGTTACGCCGAGGGAAGGGGCTGGACTTTCGAGGAGATGCACCTCAGCGAAACCGGCATTGGCGGCTACAAGGAGGCCATCGCCTCGGTCTCCGGACGCGGCGTCTTCGCCCGGCTCAAGTTCGAATCGGGCGTGCACCGGGTGCAACGTGTGCCGAGCACCGAATCGAGCGGGCGCATCCACACCTCGGCGGCCACCGTCGCCGTCCTGCCCGAAGCCGCCGAAGTGGACATCGCCGTCGAAACCAAGGACCTGCGCATCGATACCTACCGCGCCCAGGGCGCCGGCGGCCAGCACGTCAACACCACCGACAGCGCGATCCGCATTACCCACATGCCGAGCGGCATCGTCGTCACCTGCCAGGACGAAAAATCCCAGCACAAGAACAAAGCCAAGGCGATGAAGATCCTGCGCGCCCGCCTCTACGAGGCCGAACACGAGCGGCAAAACGCCGAGATGGCGGCGAACCGAAAAAGTCAGGTCGGGTCGGGTGACCGTTCCCAGCGCATCCGCACCTACAATTTTCCCCAGGGCCGGGTCACGGACCACCGCATCGGTCTGACCTTGCACAAGCTGGAAGACGTGATCGCGGGCGAGCTTGACGAGATCGTCGATGCCTTGACCGCCGAGGACCAGGCGGCGCGCCTGGCCGAAGTCGGTTGAACACGAGCCTCGACAACGCCGTCATCGAGGCCACCCACCATCTGGCCCGGGCCGGCATCGCGCAACCCCGGCTTGATGCCCGCGTCCTGGTCGAGCACGTGCTGGAGGGGGGCGAACGGCAATTGGAAAACGGACAGTGCGAGCACTTGCGCCGACTCGTCGGGCGGCGCCGGGCGCGCGAACCCCTGGCCCACATTACGGGCCATCGCGAGTTTTGGAGTCTCGCCTTCGCCGTCACCCGCCACACCTTGATTCCCCGGCCCGATTCCGAAACCTTGGTCGAGGCCGCCCTGGCCTGGCCGGCGCCCGAGGGCGCCAACGTCCTCGATCTAGGCAGCGGCAGCGGCTGTTTGCTGGCCGCCGTGCTCAGCGAACGCCCCGATTGGTGGGGTCTGGGCCTCGACATCGAGTCCCGGGCGCTTTGCGTCGCCGGGCACAATCTGAACGCGCTGGGGCTTGGCGCCCGCGCCCGTCTGGTGCTGGGCGACTGGACCGATTGTCTGGCCGGGTCGTTCGACGTGGTGCTGTGCAACCCGCCCTACGTCGCCGACCCGGAGTGGCCGGACCTGGAACCGGAAGTGGCGGATTTCGAGCCGCGCATCGCGCTCGCCGGCGGCGCCGACGGCCTGGCCTGTTATCGGCGAATCGTCCCCCGCCTCGGCGATCTGTTAAACAGGGGCGGCGCCGCCTTCCTGGAAGTCGGCGCCGGGCAGGCCGCGGCCGTTGCCGGACTGCTGCGCCGGCACGCCCTCGACGTGGTTGACATCAAAGAGGATTTGGCCGGTATCCCGCGCTGCGTCGTGGCCCGGCGGCGAATGAGTCGGGGAAAATGAGTTGCCCGTGAAGAAAAGTCCTTCGCTAGCGCTCAGTGTACTTTTCTTCAATGTTGACAATGAGAAAGGCGTGCTTGGGGCGGCCCGGCGCCCGCCTTTCGCTTGTCTTCTTTTGCAAGGTCTTGCGCAAGAAGAGCGCAAGACCTTGCAAAAGGCTCCAGCCCCGCCGAATGGCGGGGCCGGGAACAGAACCTCAAATCGGCCCGCCGAGCCGCCTCAAGGGCCGATTTGGCCGTATTGATACCGGGAAAAAGTACACCGAGCCGAAGGCGAGGGACTTTTTAACGACCGACTAATGAAAAAAAAGGTTGGAAATAAACCTTTTCCCGACTAGGTTTCCTTGTGGGTGGCCTTGGATGGCCACGGGGGCTCGCGCCGCCGGGCGTTGAAAAACCCCTTTTCCTGTTCCCAGATGCCGGATCCAAGATTATGAGTTCTGGCCGCGCCGAACCCGCCGAAGGCGGGGACATGGCGGAAAACAGGGCAATTTACCGAACCACTACACACGGGATACAATGAAACAAGGGTCCAATTCGAGACGGGGGCGTCCCCGAAGCGGCGGCAAACGCCATCCATCCTCCAGACACCATTCCGTGGAGAGCACCGGTCCGGACGTAAAGGTGCGGGGCTCGGCCCAACAGGTGCTCGACAAGTACCTGTCCTTGGCCCAGGACGCTATTTCGTCGGGTGACCGGGTCGCCGCGGAGGGGTATTTCCAGTACGCCGACCATTACTATCGCATGGTCAACGGCGGCGACGGCGGCTCCAACGGCCAAGGCCGGCCGGACCACAGGCACCGCAAGTCGGGCGCTCCCACGCCGGCGCTTGCGCCCACTCCCCAGCCCGCGCCCGTTTCCACCGCCACCCCGGCCGCCGCTCCGGCGCCGGCGCCCGTGAAACCAAGGACCGAACCCTTCAAGACGGTGGCCGACGATGAGTCGACCAAGTCGAAGTCACCGCCAAAAACCGAACCTGAAACCTCCCCTGCCTAAAGCAAATCCCGAGCAAACGGCAACGTTTGCGACGACGCATTTGCGTAAAATCAATACCTTAGATCATTCTCCGTGAACGCTAGCGACCGGAAATTGCTTTAGCAGGGTGCTGAACAAGTCCTTTTCGTAACCATAATCCTTCGACACGGGCCTTCGGCCCGGCTCAGGATGAGGTGCAACCCATTGATTTTCCTCATCGGGAGGAGCGAGCGCGAGCGAGCGTCTCGAAGGATTGCTTGCCCCAATCTAGTTTTTCAGCAGCCTGCTAGCCGGGCGGCGCCAGCGCGTCGCCGACGGCGATGGCGCCACCCGTGACCACGGCCGCGTAAACGCCGCAATCGACATGGCCGAAGCCGCGATTGAGGGCCTTGGGAATATTCATATCGCGCGCCCCGGTCGTGGGGTCGACGTTGGTCGCGGCGCAACGGTCGATGCGCGCCGTCACCCCAAGCCGCGCCGCGCCGATGGCAATCTCGCCGCCCAGCCAGCCCAACTCGGCCCAGGCCGGAGCGCCTTCGAAGTAGAGGTTGGCGCGCAGGCGTAGCGGATCGACCGGGGCGCCGACGATGCGTTCCACATCGCGCACCGTGGCCAGATTGATCAGCGACAGAACCGGATCCTGGTGGTCGGAGAACATGTGCCCCGACGGCGCCTCGATGAGCCGGGGCTTGCCCTCGGCCGCGGCGCCGAGATAGGCGGCGAAGAAATCCTCGACGATGGCCCGGCCCAAGGGTTCGGTGATGCGCCCCCGGACCACCTGGCGGCCGCCGCGAGCAATGGAAAGCACGCCGTCGGTCTCGTCGAAACGGGTCGTCAGCGCCGCCAGCCGCTCGTCGCGCATAAGCGTGTAGAAGCTGGTCTTGGGCAGCCAGCGGGGGGCTTGGGCGTCGAACCGGGTGGCCGGCCGGGCCAGGGCGAAACGGCGGTCATGGGGCAGTCCGGCGCCGGGCGTCAGACGGGCGGCGTCAAGCGCCTCCGGGCTCAGCCCCTTGACCGGATGGCGGCAGATACTTTGCACGGTGATCGCCATGGGTACAGGTTCCAGGCCCGCCCGGCGTCTGTCAATGGGGACTTTGCCCAACCGCCGCGAGGCGCCCTCCACCTTGCACCGGCGGCTCTTTGCGCCATATTAGGGACGGACATTCTCGGCCCCATATGGCGGAGGGCGACGAACCTTGGACCTGGAACAATACACCGCGCGCGCGCACGGCTTCGTAGAGACGGCCCAGACCCTGGCGCTGCGCGAGGGGCATCAGCAACTGACGCCGCTTCACCTTCTCAAGGTCATGCTCGACGACGCCGACGGCCTGTCCGCCGGGCTCATCGCGGCCTCGGGCGGCGACGCCGCGCGGGCGCTCGGCGCCACCGAGGCCGAGCTGGCCAAGCTGCCCAAGGTCGAGGGCTCGGGCGCCGGCCAGGTCTATCTGGGCCCGGAGACGGCGCGCCTGTTCGACCAGGCCGAGCAGATCGCCAAGAAGGCCGGAGACAGCTTCGTCACCGTCGAGACGCTGCTCCTCGCCCTCACCCTTTCGGCGGGCACGGCGGCGGCCAAGGTGCTGGGCCAGGCCGGGGTGACGGCGCAGAACCTGAACCGGGCCATCAACGACAAGCGCAAGGGGCGCAAGGCGACGTCCAGCGGCGCCGAGGACACCTATGACGCGCTTGAGAAATACGCCCGCGACCTGACGGCGGCGGCGGGCGAGGGCAAGATCGATCCGGTCATCGGCCGCGACGAGGAAATCCGGCGAACGATTCAAGTTCTGTCGCGGCGCACCAAGAACAACCCGGTGCTGATCGGCGAACCCGGCGTCGGCAAGACCGCCATCGTCGAGGGCCTGGCGATCCGCATCGTCCAGGGCGACGTGCCGGAAACGCTTAAACGCAAACGCCTCATGGTCCTCGACCTCGGCGCCCTGATCGCCGGCGCCAAGTTCCGCGGCGAATTCGAGGAACGCCTCAAGGCGGTCCTCGCCGAGGTCACCGCCGCCGCCGGCGAGGTGATGCTGTTCATCGACGAGATGCATACCCTGGTCGGCGCCGGCGCCGCCGAGGGCGCCGTCGATGCCTCCAATCTCTTGAAGCCGGCCCTAGCGCGCGGCGACCTGCACTGCGTCGGCGCGACGACGCTCAACGAATACCGAAAATACGTCGAAAAGGATGCCGCCCTGGCGCGCCGATTCCAGCCCGTCTTCGTCGCCGAGCCGACTGTCGCCGATACGGTGTCGATCCTGCGCGGCATCAAGGAGCGCTATGAGATGCACCACGGGGTGCGGATCGCCGACGGCGCCCTGGTCTCGGCGGCGACCCTGTCGAACCGCTATATCTCGGACCGCTTCCTGCCCGACAAGGCCATCGATTTGATGGACGAGGCGGCAAGCCGCCTCAGGATGGAGATCGATTCCAAGCCCGAGGAGATCGACGAGTTGGACCGCCGCGTCATCCAGCTCAAGATCGAGCGCGAGGCCCTGAAAAAAGAAAACGACGAAGCTTCCCGGGAGCGCCTCAAGAAGCTGGAGACGGAACTGGCCGACTTGGAAGTGCGCTCGGCCGGCCTGACCGGGCAATGGAACGCCGAAAAGGACGCCCTGGCCGACGTCACCAAGCTCAAGGAGCGGCTCGACCAGGCGCGCATCGACGTCGACAAGGCCATGCGCGAAGGCCGCTTCGAAAAAGCCGGCGAACTGCAATACGACGTCATCCCCGGCCTTGAGGCCAAGCTAGCCGAGGCCGAGGGGGCGGAAAAGCACCGCATGCTGAACGAACAGGTGACGGCCGAGCACACCGCCTCGGTGGTGTCGCGCTGGACCGGTATTCCGGTCGACAAGATGCTGCGGGGCGAGACCGAAAAACTGCTCGCCATGGAAGACTCTCTCAGACGCCGGGTGGTCGGCCAGGACGAGGCATTGGGTGCCGTCGCCGACGCCGTGCGCCGGGCCCGCGCCGGCCTGCAGGAAGGCGGCCGGCCGATCGGCTCGTTCCTCTTCTTAGGCCCCACCGGCGTCGGCAAGACCGAACTTTGCAAGGCCTTGGCCGCCTTTCTGTTCGACGACGAAGCGGCGATGATCCGCGTCGATATGTCGGAATACATGGAAAAGCACGCCGTGGCGCGGCTCATCGGCGCGCCGCCGGGCTATGTAGGCTATGACGAGGGCGGCGCCCTGACCGAGGCGGTGCGCCGGCGGCCCTATCAGGTGATCTTGTTCGACGAGGTCGAAAAGGCCCACGCCGACGTCTTCAACATCCTCTTGCAAGTGCTCGACGACGGACGGCTGACCGACGGCCAGGGACGCACCGTGGACTTCCGCAACACCTTGATCGTGCTGACGTCGAACCTTGGCGCCGAGATGCTTGCGGCCCAGGAAGAGGGCCGCGATTCGACCGAGCTGCGCGAACCGGTGATGGAGATCGTGCGCGCTGCCTTTCGGCCCGAATTCCTCAACCGCCTCGACGAGATCATCTTGTTCCACCGCCTGTCGCGCGACCACATGGACGGCATCGTCGATATCCAGCTCGGCCACCTCAGCCGCCTGCTCGCCGAGCGCCACATGGAGCTCGAATTGAACGCCGCCGCGCGCGCCTGGCTGGCCGACGCCGGCTACGATCCGGCCTACGGCGCCCGGCCCTTGAAAAGGGTGATCCAGCGCGCCCTGCAAAACCCCCTCGCCGGGCTGATCCTGGAAGGCAAGGTGCTAGAAGGCGAAACCATCCGCGTCACCGCCGGCGAAGACGGCCTGACGATCAACGGGATCAAGGCCGCGGCGGCTTGAGGGGATGGAACGGATTCCGACTCAGGACCGCTTCCCAACGCCACGGTGATCCAGCGGTCCGGGGATCGGGCTCAGCCCCCGCAATCGACATCGAGGCGCCACAGACGGCGGGCGTTGCCACAGGCGACCCGGCGCGCGGTCTCGGGGGAAAGCTTGGCGAGGGCGGCGCGCCAGTATTTCAGGGCGGAGACGTAGTGCTTGTTCCAGTGATTGGCGAACACCCGTTCCATGGCGAAGACGAAGCGGTCGGGATGGGCCTCGATAAGGGCCTTCCAATCGTCGCGCCAGCGCAAGCTCGGAACGAATTCTTGGATCCAGCCCTTGTAGGGGGCGCCCTCAGGCGGATCGTTGAACATGTTGATCCAGCCGGACTGGGCGCTCTCACCTTTTCGACGCAGACTGGTCACCCCGGCGGCCGAGATGGCGTCGGACGCCGTCGTCAGGAAATGGATGTTGGCGTGGTTCTCTATGAGATCGCGTGCCTCCTCCACCGAGGCTTGGCCCATGTGGATGAGGACGAAAGGATTGTCGGGGTTCTTTGTCAGCAGCTCCTTCAACTGCCTCAGGATCAATTGGGACTTATCCTCGGAATCGTTCAGTTCCACGTGCAGAATCACCGGCACCTTGCGGGCCAGGACGACGGCGATCGCCCCGGCGATGCGTTCGCTCCCCAGGTCCAAGGCGACGCCTTCATGCTTGAGACGCTGGGTGACATGCGGTGCGTGCTGGACGATGATTTCCGCGAAGCCGACGGCGTTTGCGAAGTGAGCCTTGTCGGCTTGATTGATTGCAGCGAGACCCTGACGGGTGAACCTGCCCTCCATCATGGACATGCCTTCCAGCTTCATGGAGATCAGGAAGCTGGCCCGGCCACCGAGGGATTCGACGAGGTCGAGGACACGCTCATGGGTCGCCGAAGCCCCTTCGCCACGGCATCCACGACCGGAAAGCAGGGTGTGGGTCATGCCGTTCTTGGTGATGGCGGCCCGCACTTCCTCGGCCCGGACGTCGCAGCCGGCCTGGCTGTGGGCGTCGATCATCGGCCCTTGCCAGCCGGCGGAAGCGGTCGCGCCGCTTGACGCCGGCTGCTTTGATTCTTTCTTGGCGCGGGTTTGCGCCGGTTTTTCCGAGGAACCGCCCGATTTTTTCTCCTCCAGCTTCTTTCGAATAAAGGCCTGCTTCTGCTGGCGGTTCATGGAATCGAATTTTTTCCGCTCCTCGGGACTCAGTTGTTTGATGATCGCCTTCGCCTCCGGGTTTCCCTGGGCCCCGGCGGCCGAATGCCAAGCCATGCCGCCCACGGCCACAAGCGCCGAGAGACAGAACGGTAACAACAACCGCCTTATCGGCCGATTCCATACGAACATGAGGGGGGTTTCCTTTCGTTGGCGATGGCCTTGATTGGTCCCATCGAGATCCCGCCCGCGGACGCAAACACGACCGGCGTCCCCAGGTGGCTCGCGGTTTCGGTTCGTATGGTAGTCGATGGGATCGCATTGAGAAACCGGTCGCGGCGTCGGCGGCGAAGACGGCCGGGTCATCAACGGCATCAAGGCCGAAGCGACCTGAGGGTCGCCCGCCTAATCGCCCTGGGCGAAATCGGTGTTGGTGGCCAGCGCCGCCAGTTCGCTTTTGATCCTGGACCGGGTTTCCTGGAAGCGCGCCAACTCGGCGCCCTTGAGCTTGCGCCCCGACGGCATCTTGACCTTCAACGGATTGACCTGGCGACCGCCGCTCAGGATCTCGTAGTGGAGGTGCGGACCGGTCGAGCGGCCGGTGGTGCCGACGTAGCCGATGACCTGGCCCTGCTTGACCCGCTTGCCGCGCCGCATGCCGCGGGCGAACCGGCGCATGTGGCCGTAGGCTGTGGAATAGGTGGCGTTATGGCGAATGCGGATATAGCGGCCATAGGCGCCGTTGGTCCCCGCCACCTCGATGGTGCCGTCGCCGCCGGCATAGATCGGCGTGCCGCTGGCGGCTGCGAAATCCAGGCCGCGGTGCATCTTGGTATAGCCCAGGATGGGATGGCGGCGCTTGCCATAGCGCGACGACAGCCGCGCCCCGTCGATCGGCGTCAGCAACAAGGCCTTGCGCGCGCTGTGACCCCGGGGGTCGAAATAATCGGTCAGGCCGTCCTTGGTGTGGTGACGGTAGATGGGGTGGTGCTCGCCGCTCAGGGCCAGGTCGGCGAAGACGAAGCCGCCGGCGTGAACCAAGGCACCGGTTTCGTCGTGGAAGCGCTCGAACAATATCTCGAAGCGGTCGCCGCGGCGGATCGCCCTTTGGAAATCGACGTCCCACGAATAGGCGCGCACGACCGCAACCAGCACCGCCGCCGGCACCCCCGCCGCCGTCGCGTCGTCGAACAGGTTTGCCTCGATCGTGCCGGCGGCCCGCGCCAGGCTGCGGCTCAGCGCCCGTTCCTCCTCGCTCGCCCTGAAGCCGTCCGCCGCCGTCCGCGCCACCGCGATCCGGCGCCGGTAATCGACATCAAGGGTGAATCCAAGGAAGAGGTCGTCACGGGCGCCGTCGGGCGCCGGGCGGAAGCGCACCGTGATGTCCTGGCCCGGGCGGATACGGCGCGCATCGAAAAGCTTGCCCAGCGCCGTCACGGCGCCGTGGGCCTCGTCGCGGGATACGCCGGCGCCGACCAACAGGCCGGCCAGGGTATCGCCCGCGGCAACGCGAAGCGGATAGCCATAAGACGGTGGTATGCCAGGAATGGAGACCTGGCCGAGAGGCGTATCGGGATGACGCACCTTGAGCGCCGCCGCCGCCGCCGGATTGCCGAGCGACAGGGGAGCCAGCGCGAGCGTCGAAGGTGCTTGCGTATCGGTGGCGGGCGGGACATCGGTCAAGAGTAGGCGCGCCGACATTCCGACGCCGGCGGCGAGCACCACGACCGCCAAAAGTCCCCTCAAAATCGTCGACATGACCTTCTTTTCCCCATCCCGCCTTCCATGCCAACCGGTCGGAAACCGGCGCGCCGAGCCATCCCTGGGTGGAGTATTTGGCGCCAGGATGTCCGTCGCGAGCCCCCTTGTCAAGTGATATTCAAGACGATTCACCGTTGAGAATCAAGACTATCCGCTTCATTCTTCACAATAACCATCTATCAACACGGTGAACCTACGGCGATTCAAGGATACTCAGCGCCTGTCCGGTGGATTCCGTCGATTAAGGTTTTGCGGTCGGCCGGGTCCACCCTATAAAGGTCGCGGGAGCAAAACGTCGGGAGGGATTGATGGCCACAGCCAACGGGCGCTATCGCGTCGGCTTCGATATTGGCGGCACGTTTACGGATTTCGTGCTCTATGACGCGGATGGCGCCGAGGTCCGAGTTCACAAATGCCTGACGACGCCCGACGATCCTTCGCTCGGCGCGCTGGAGGGACTGAACGACCTTCTCGCCGGCGCCGGTTTGTGCACCGCCGACGTCGCCCACCTGATCCACGGCACGACCCTTGTCACCAACGCCATTATCGAGCGCCAGGGCGCCAAGCTGGCCTTGCTGACGACGCGTGGATTCCGCGACATCCTGGAGATGGGAACCGAGCAGCGCTACGACATCCACGACCTGTTTCTGGAGTTTCCCGATGCCTTGGTGCCGCGCGCGCTGCGCCGCAAGATCGACGAGCGCATGAGCCGCGACGGCGACGTGGTGGTGGCGCTCGATGACGATCAGGTGCTCAGGGAGGCGGCGGAACTGGTGGCGGCGGGCGTCGAGGCGATCGCGGTTTGCTTCCTTCATGCCTACAAGAACCCGGCCCACGAGCAAGCGGTGGGGGACCTTATCGGCCAAGCCTATCCCGGGATCGCGGTCTCGCTGTCGAGCGACGTGCAGCCCGAACTGAGGGAATACGAGCGCGCATCGACGACAACCGCCAACGCCTATGTGCAGCCCTTGATGCAGCGCTATGTCGACCGTCTGGTCGAGGCCTTCGCCGATCAGGGCTTCACCGGCCAGTTCCACCTCATGCAATCGGCCGGCGGCCTGGTGGCGCCCAAAACGGCGGTGAGGTATCCGATCCGCCTGCTTGAATCGGGACCGGCGGGGGGCGGCCTGGCGACCGCTTTCTTCGGCGGCCGGGTCGGAAAATCCGACATCATCTCCTTCGATATGGGGGGCACGACGGCCAAGGCCTGCCTGATAGAAGACGGCAAGGCGAACGTGGCGCCGATGCTGGAAGCGGCCCGGGTCCATCGTTTCAAGAAGGGCAGCGGCCTGCCCATCAAGGCGCCGGTGATCGACATGATCGAGGTTGGCGCCGGCGGCGGCTCGATCGCCAGATTCGACAAGCTGGGCCTCCTCAAGGTGGGACCGGGCAGCGCCGGGGCCGATCCGGGACCGGCGTGTTATGGAACGGGCGGCAGCGAGCCGACGGTGACCGATGCCAACCTTCTTTTGGGATACCTCGATCCGGCGTTCTTTCTCGGCGGCCGCATGAGCCTGGATGTAAAGGCGGCCGAGGAGGCCCTGTCGCGGGTCGCCGAGCCCCTGGGACTGACGGCGAGCGCGGCGGCGTGGGGCATCTACGACATCGTCTGCGAGAGCATGGCCGGCGCGGCCCGGGTCCATATCGTCGAGAAGGGCCGCGATCCCAGGCGCTATTCCCTGGTCGCCATGGGCGGCGCCGGACCGGCCCACGCGGCGCGGGTGGCGCGCAAGCTCGGCGTCGGCGAGGTCATCGTGCCGCCGGCGTCGGGGGCGGCCTCGGCGCTCGGCTTTCTGGTCGCTCCGATCAGTTTCGAATTCGCGCGCTCCCTGCCCTGCCTGCTGGACGAGATGGACTTTGGCGCCGTCAACGACTTGCTAGCCGAGCTTGAAGCGGAGGGTCGGCACCTGCTGTCGGACGCCGGGGTCGGGGCGTCCGACGTGACCGTGACGCGCCACGCCGAGATGCGCTATTTCGGGCAAATGCGCGAGATCGACGTGCCCCTGCCTGCCGAGCCCCTGGACGGCGGCGGCGTCGAACGGGCGAGGGCCGCTTTCGATGCCGAATACAAACGGCTTTACGCCCATCTCTACGAAGGGCCCCCGGTGCAGGCGCTCAATTGGCGGGTGTTGTGTTCGGGCCCGACGCCCGAGGTCGAAATGGACCACCTTGAGGCCAGCGGCGGGGCATCCTTGAAGGGCCGGCGGCGGGCCTATTTCCCCGACGCCGGAGGCTTCGTCGAGGTGCCGGTCCACGATCGCTACGCCCTCGCGCCGGGCCAAACCATCGCCGGTCCGGCCATCGTCGAGGAGCGCGAATCGACCACCATCGTGCCGCCCGGCGACAGCCTTGCCGTCGACCACCTGTTCAACCTCTGCCTGACCATCGGGCGCGAGACAAGCGCCGCCACCGTGGGGCCGGCTGGGATGCCCCTGGACGAGGCGGTGGCGCGCATCGAGGGCGATCCGATCGGCCTTGAGATCATGTGGAGCCGGCTCATCAACATCGCCGAGGAATGCTGGCACACGGTGATCCGCACGGCGTTCTCGCTGATCATCGGCGAGGCCCAGGACTTCGGCTGCGAACTGCTTGACGCCAAGGGCCGCCAACTGGCCCATTCGCCGCGCGCCATGCCGGTCTTCAGCCTGACCCTGCCGCTCGCCGTCAAGACCATGATCGAGCGCCACCCGGTGGATACCTTGAAGCCCGGCGACGTGCTGATCACCAACGATCCGTGGCGCTGCGCCGGCCATCTCTACGACATCGCCATCGTCACCCCGATTTTCCGCGGTGACCGGGTGGTGGCGCTGGCCGGCAACGTCGGCCACGTCACCGACATCGGCGGCACCAAGAACCGGCTCCACGCCCACGATCTTTACGAAGAAGGCCTGCAGATTCCGCCCATGAAGCTGGTCCGCCAGGGCAAGATAAACGAAGACCTGATCGAACTGATCACCGAAAACGTGCGCAGCGCCGATCAGGTGATCGGCGACCTGCACGCCCTGATCTCGGCCAACGCGGCGGGCGCCCAGCGCATCCATGAATTCATGGAGGAATACGGGATGCACGACCTGGAGGCGCTGGCGACCGTGATCCAGGGACGCGCCGAGCGCGCCATGCGGAGCGCCATCCGCGACCTGCGCCCGGGCACCTACGAGGGCGAGATATGGAACAACAGCCTGGACGGCAAGGAACGCTTTCCCATCCGCCTCAACGTCAGCGGCGACGAGATCGAGGTCGACTTCGCCGGCGCCCCCGACCAGCACGACCGGGGCGCCGTCAACTGCACGCTCAGTTACACCAAGGCCCACGCGGTCTATCCCTTGAAGTGCGTTTTGTCGCCCGACGTTCCGGGCAACGCCGGCGCCTACCGGCCGTTCCAGGTAAAGGCGCCCGAGGGCAGCATCCTCAATTGCGACAAACCGATGCCGGTCAACATGCGCACGCGCACCGGCTGGTACATCGCCCCCAACATCTTCAACGTCATGGCCGAGGCGGCGCCCGACAAGGTCCAGGCCTTCACCGCCTTGCCCTGCAACGCGCGCTTCTACGGCATCGGCCCGGACGGCCGGCATTACTCGGATCACCTGTTCCAGGGCGGCGGCCAAGGCGCCTCGGCGCACGGCGACGGCAAATCCGGCGTGCTGTTCCCGACCAGCGCCGCCAACACCTCAATCGAGCTGTTCGAAAGCCGCGTCCCCATGCTGGTGGTCGAGAAAGCCTATGTCGCCGACAGCGGCGGGGCGGGCCGCCAGCGCGGCGGCCTGGGCCAGGTCATCGTCACCCGCAAGCTCCTCGACGACGGCCGGCCGGCGCAGGTCGGCCTCTATCCCAACGGCGTCGAGGTCCCCACCCCGGGCCTGTTCAAGGGCCGCGCCGGCGCCGAATCGCGGGCCTGGGTGCGCGACGAAGCCGGCCAGGTCCTGACCGACATGGGCACCGGCGGCCTGATCGTCCTGGCCGCGCCGGGCGAGATATCCGAGCTTCACCTGGCCGGCGGGTCGGGATACGGCGATCCCCTGGAGCGGCCGCTTGAGGCCGTGCAACGGGACCTGGACGGCGGCTACGTGACGGCGGCGGGGGCCGAACGCGACTACGGCTGCGTCGTCGGCAGCGACGGGCGCATCGACGCCGCCGCCAGCGCGGCCCTGCGCGACCGCCGTTCCAAGGAACCGCAAGCGGCCGAGTAATCTATGGCGCCGGCTCCTCGGGGAAGGCGACACCGCCGGGGACTTGGCCGAGGGGCGTCAGTTCGATCAGGCCGACGTTGACGTGGGCCGGCGCCTCGAGGGCGAAGAGGACGGTGGCAGCGACGTCTTCGGGGTCGAGGACGCGGCGGCCGTCGTAGAACTTTTTGCGCGCCGCCGCCTCGTCACCCATCGACTGGATATGGAAGCCGGTCTCGACGCGGCCCGGACAGATCTCGGTGACCCGGACGTGGCGGCCGGCCAGATCGATACGCAACAGGCCGCCGATCATGTGGACGGCGGCCTTGGCGGCGCCGTAGACGGGCGTATCGCCGATCGCGTAAAGGCCGTTGATGGAACCGATGTTGACGACGTGGCCCCGGTCGCGCGCCACCATGCCCGGCACGACAAGGCGCAGCAGATGAAGCACGGCGCGCAAGTTGACGTCGAGCACGGCGTCGACGGCCCGGGCTTCGTTCTCGTGCAGGGCGCCGTAGCCCGCCGCCATGCCGGCGCCGTTGATCAGCACGTCGATCTCCCGGCCCCGGCACAGGGCCTCGAGGGCGCCGGTATCGGTAATGTCCAGGGCGTGGGCGTGGCACCCGTGGTCGTCGGCCAGCGCCATCAGGCGATCGGCCCGGCGCGCCACGGCGTGGACCTCCAGGCCGCGGCCGGCCAAGGCCGCCGCCAGGGCCCGGCCGATGCCGCTGGACGCCCCGGTCACCAGGGCCGTGCGATAATCGCTCAAGGCCATGACCGCCCTTCCGAATCGCTGTCAATAGTGGAGCCACAACGCTACCACGGGCGGCGGCGGGGTCAATCCTTGTTCCGGCAGGCGACCACCCGGTGGGCCGGGAAGCGCACCGTGGCCGTGGTGCCGGCGTCGAGTTGGCTGTCGAGTTCGAGGGTTGCGCCGTGGGCTTCCACCAAACGCTGGGTCAAGGGAAGGCCGAGACCGGTGCCTTCGTACTCCCGGGCCAGCGATCCGTCCACCTGGCCGAACATGGCCATGGCCTTGGCGATACCCGCCTCGTCCATTCCGATGCCCGTGTCGGAAATTTCGAAGGCCAGCGCCCCGTCGTCGGCGAGGGCGACCGAGAGCCGGACGTCGCCGCTCTCGGGCGTGAACTTGACGGCGTTGGACAGCAGGTTGAAGAGAATCTGCTTCACCCGCTTTTGGTCCGCATAGAGGTGCAGGCCCGCTTGCGGGAGAGAGACCGACAGACCCACCTGTTCCCTTTCGGCGCGCGCCCGGACCAATTGGACGGAAGCCTCCACGAGTCCGGCCACGTCCACGTTTTCCTCGTTCAATTCCAGTTTTCCCGCCTCGATCGCCGAGACGTCGAGGATGTCCTCGATGAGCGCCAAAAGGTGCCCGCCCGATTGCAAGACGATGTCGAGATACTCTTCGCGCTTTTCGCCAGGCAAGGTATCCGAGCTCGATTTCAACACCTCGGAAAAGCCCATGATGGCATTCAGGGGCGTGCGAAGCTCATGACTCATGGTGGCCAGGAATTCGCTCTTGGCCCGGTTGGCGGTCTCGGCCGCCTCCTTGGCGGCGCGGAGCGCCGCCTCGATGCGCCAGCGTTCGGCGATTTCGACCGTCAATTCCCGTGTCCGCTCCTCGACCCGGGTTTCCAGTTCGTCGTGGGCGCGCTGCAACGCTTCCTCGGCACGCTTGCGCCGCGTGATATCGCTGATAACGCCGATGAAGAGCCTGCCCTCCTCCCGGCGCACTTCGCCGACGGCAAGATAAAGGGGAAAGACGCTGCCGTTCTTGCGCCGTCCCTCGACCTCGCGGCCGATGCCGATGATGCGCGCCTCGGCGGTGTCCATATAGCGCGCCAGGTAAGCGTCGTGTTCTGATCGGTAGGGCTCGAGCATCAGCAAGGTCACGTTGCGGCCGACCATCTCATCCGAACGATAGCCGAAAATGCGCTCGGTGGCGGGATTGACCGTTTGAATGGTGCCGCGCTCGTCGATGGAGACGATGCCGTCGATGACGCTTTCCAGGACAGCCCGATGGCGGCCTTCGCTTTCGACCAGCGCGGCTTCCGCCGCTTCCTTCTCCAGTTCCAGCCGCCGCTTCTCGAAGCAGCGTTGGAGGACGGCGAGAACCTCGTCGTTGTGGAGCGGTTTGCGCAGGTATTCGTAAGCGCCCAGCCGCAAGGCCTCGACCACCGTTTCGACGTCGGCGAAGGCGGTGACGATGACGCAGGTGAGGCCCGGCCGGTCCCGTTTCAACCACCTAATGACATCGAAGCCGCTTTCGTGCCCGATCCGAAGGTCGACGAGGGCGACGTCGGGTTCAAATTCGCCCATCAGGGCGTGGGCGCTGGCGCCGTCGTGGGCCGTCTTAACGCAATAGCCGTTCAGTTCCAGGAAATCCGCCAGGGCGTTGGCGACATCCACGTCATCATCGATGATTTCGACGCGCTGCTCGGTCACGACGTTACTCCTTCCCGGTCCGGGCAAAGTGGCAGCCACAAGACGGCCTGTGTGCCGACGCCCTCCTTGCTTACGAATTCGATGCCGCCGCCGTGGCGTTCCATGATCTGCTTGACCGTCGGCAGGCCGAGGCCGACGCCGAAGCCCTTGGTGCTGTAAAGGGGCTCGAAGACCCGCGCCATCACGTCGGCGGTCATGCCGGGCCCGGTATCGGTGATGGTAATCTCCACTCCATCATCGGCTTGGCGGGTCGCCACCGTCAAGCGGCCGGCTCCGTCGCCGTCGTCGCCCATCGCCTGGCAGGCGTTGTCGGTCACATTGACGAGGGCGCGGCGGAATTGATCGCGGTCGATGCAAACGAAGGCACCCGGGGCCCGGGGCTGGCGGCTGACGGCGACCTGGGGCGGCATGGCATATTCCCGGAAAAAATCGGCGAGCCAGGAATCAACAGGCGTCGGGACACTTTTTAACTCCCGCACTCGGGTGAAATCCAATAGTTCCGAGATGATGCGGTCGCAGCGTCCGATGTTGCGCTCGATCCGATCGAGGGCGCGTCTCAGCATTCCCTCGGCGGCTCCCGCCTGGCGGTTCACGACCGCAAACGAGGTGCGGATGGTGCCCAGCGGGTTGCGCAACTCGTGGGCCACCGTGGCGGTGAGTTGTCCGAGGGCCGCCAGGCGCTCCTTGCGCAGCAGTTCCTCGTTGGCCTGGCGCAACTCCGCCGTCCGCTCCTCGACGCGGCGTTCCAGGGTCAGATTGAGTTCGCGGACCTTGGCTTCGGCGCGGCCTTGCCGGTCGAGGGCCCGGTCGATGAGCCTGAACAACCATCCGACCACGGCGAGGCCTGGAAGAAGAAGCGCCGCCAGGGGCAGGAAAAGAACGTAGAGCAAGTTTTTCCAGTCCTTGCGCAATCGTTCGGTGCTTTCGTCCAAGGCGATGGCGTGAAGCCGTTCGTACTGGGAAAGTACGGTCAAGAAGGTCCTGGCATCACGCTCGATATGGACCAGGGTTCGAGTGGCGCCGGCTTTGACCGCCCCGATGTAGCGCTCCGCCCCCGCCTCCATCCTCGTCGCGGTCGATTGAAAGCGGCGGTCCGCGTATCGTTTTTGAATGTCCCTGACCGCGGCCAGATGTTTCGCAAGCAGATACAGGGCAGGCCCAAGCACGGAGCCGCTTTCGGGGGCTCCCGCGGAGCGCTCCTCGATTGTCCTGGCGTCGGTCGAGTGAAGGTGCGCCATGTCGCGCATCACGATCAAGAGAACCTGTTCCTTCACCTTCCCCAGATGGCGGATGGTGGCCAAGTGATAATTCTTCACGATATTCTGCTTCTCGTCGTATGAACGGTTGCTCGACGAGACGACGTACAGTGTACCCAGCGCCATCGCGATCATGATCGCCGCCAAGCCATAGACGTACTTGCCTACCGTCGTTTGAAAGGACAGGATCATCGCCCAACCCGCCTCAGTCGATTGCCTTGAGGAAACTGCCGTTCTCCAGGATCTTGGCCAGGTCGGCGAAATCCTCGGCACTCGCGGGAAGCAGGCTGCCGGCGCCCATCTTTGTCAAAATGGACCGGTGCGCGGGGTCCTCGGGGGATAGCTTAAGAAAGGCATCGCGAAGGTCTGTCACGAATTCCACATCGAGATCCCTGGCCACCGCCCACACGTAATCCGCGTAGGGCGGCGTCGTCCACAGAATCCTAACGTCCCGCTCGCTCAACCTGCCGTCCTGAAACATATTGGCGATCACCAAGGAGTTCGCGACCCCCAGATCGACCGTCCCGTCACGGACCCAATAGGCCGTGCGGTCGTGGGCACCGGAATACCTAATGCTGGCGAAAAAGGATTCGGGCGTGATCGACTGCTGTTCGAGGTGGAAACGAGGCATCAGGTGACCGGAGGTCGAAAGATTGCTGCCGAAGGCCAGGCGGCGTCCCCGGAAGTCGGAAATCGACGGCGCCGGGTCGTCGGCCCTGACAAGAAAGGCGCTGGTGAACTTCAGGTCGATGTCCCGCATGACCAGGGGAACGGCGCCGTCCGCTTTCATCGCCGCGACAAACGAAACCCCCCCAAAATAGGCCAGGTCCAGTTTACCTTGGTGAAAAAGCGTCGCGAGTTCTTGATAGGTTTCCGGAATAACGAGGTCATGGGGAAGACCCAGTTCCTTCTCCAGATATTCCAACAACCTGCCATAGCGGTCCAAGAGCTGGGCCTTGCTCTGGTCGGGAAGGACGCCGACGCGCAGCACCTTGGGAGTCCGTTGTTCGCCGTCGGAGCAAGCCGCGAGTCCGGCCACCAAAAATACCGCCACCCAGGCACCCAACCAACACATTGGGGTCTTCGCATGTTTGGTCACGACGGTGCTCCGGCAAGGAAGGGGCTGATCGGCAAGACGCCGCGCTTTGACCACATATGGTTAAAGTAGACGTCCGAATCCACAAAACCTTAGGCCCGTCCGGAAATAAGGGTGATGCCCTAAGGATTTTCCCTCCGACAGTCGTGGCGTTGGCCGACTCCACGCGACCACGATCGACCAAGTTCCCATGCGAAGCCTTTACTCAACAAGCGCGGCCCCGGCCATTTTTTGCACGGAATATCGGCACCATGGGACAAGTTCCCCCCTGTATTGGGAAGGACCGCGAAACTCCATCGAGGAACGGCCCGTCCGGGGCACGGCAAAGTCGCGGCGCGCCGTACCCCCCGTTGCCCTGGGCCGCGAAATAGGCGAGAATTCGGCCACTCGTTTACGAGACGTCGATTCCTCACAGGACGCGTAAGAGCAAGAAGGGCAAGGAAACATGGAACAGCCGGGAAATTCCGCGGCCAGCCGCGACATCGCTTACCACATCCATCCCTACACGAATTTGAAGGCCCACCAGACCCAGGGGCCGCTGGTCATAACCCGCGGCGAGGGAGTGCGCGTCTTCGACGAAACCGGCAAGGGCTATATCGAAGGATTTGCCGGGCTGTGGTGCGCGTCGCTCGGGTTCAACGAGTCGCGTCTGGTCGCCGCGGCGACGCGGCAACTCGAAAAACTGCCCTACTATCACAACTTTGCCGGCAAGGCCTCCGACGTCATCATCGACCTTGCCGAGCGGCTTATCGAGATTTCCCCGGTCCCCATGTCCAAGGTGTTTTTCGCCAATTCCGGGTCCGAGGCCACCGACTCGGCGGTCAAGCTGGCGTGGTACTACAACAACGCCGTTGGACGACCCGAAAAAAAGAAGATCATCTCGCGCCAGAAGGGCTATCACGGCGTCACCATCGCGTCGGCCAGCCTGACCGGGCTGCCCAATAATCATCGCGACTTCGACCTGCCCATCGACCGCATCATACATACCGACTGCCCGCATTATTACCGCTTCGGCGCCGCGGGCGAGAGCGAAGAGGACTTCGCCAGCCGTTGCGCCGCCAACCTAGAGAAAATGATCCTGGACGAGGGACCGGACACGGTCGCCGCCTTCATCGCCGAACCGGTGATGGGCGCCGGCGGCGTCATCGTGCCGCCCAAGACCTATTTCGAGAAGGTGCAGGCGGTGTTGAAGAAATACGACGTTCTGTTCATCGCCGACGAGGTCATTTGCGGCTTCGGGCGCACCGGCAACATGTGGGGCACCCAGACCTTCGATTTGAAACCCGACATGATCACCATGGCCAAGGCATTGTCGGCGGCCTATCTTCCGATCTCGGCGTTGATGGTCTCGGAAAAGGTGTTCGCCGCCATGGTCGCCGAAAGCGAGAAGATCGGCATCTTCGGCCACGGCTTCACCTATTCCGGCCATCCGGTGCCGGCGGCGGTGGCGCTTGAGACCCTCAAAATCTACGAGGAACGCGACATCGTCGCCCATGTGCGCCGCGTCGGCCCGCGCCTGCAAGAAAGGTTAAGGCAACTAACGGATCACCCCTTGGTCGGCGAGGCGCGGGGCCTTGGTCTGGTCGGCGCCATCGAACTGGTCAAGAACAAGGAAACCAAGGAATCGTTCGATCCGGGCGACGGCGTCGGCGCCTACCTCTGCGCCCGCGCCCAGGAACACGGCACCATCGCCCGCGCCATCGTCGACACCGTCGCCTTTTCGCCGCCGCTGATCATCAGCGCCGAGGAAATCGACGAGATGCTCGATTGTATCGGACGCGCGCTCGACGAAACCCTGGCCATGGTCGGCGAACGCGGACTGGCGGCCTGAAACCAAAACCCCCATCGCGGCGCCACGAGATGGTGGTTTTAAACAGAACAAGACTCGTATAGATAGAACGCCGGAGGATGCCGCCATAGCGTGGAACGAGTTGTAATTTTGCAATAGTGATTTGATCTGGATCAATGTTTTTGGTCGTTAGCGACGCGAGACTAACCAAGCAGCCTTGTTGACCTCAAGGGAGGTTCCCATGTTCGACCATGCGCGGTTCTTCGCCGACAAAATCGCCGAGCTGAAGCAGGAAGGCCGCTACCGCGTCTTCGCCGAGTTGGAGCGCACGGCCGGCGCCTTTCCGCGCGCCAAAAATCATTGCGCCGACGGGATCAAGGAGATCACGGTGTGGTGTTCCAACGACTATCTCGGCATGGGCCAGAACGCGCAAGTCCTGGCCGCCATGCACCAAGCCATCGACAAGTACGGCGCCGGCGCCGGCGGCACCCGCAACATTTCGGGCACCAACCATTGCCACGTGGTGTTGGAACGCGAACTGGCCGAACTGCACGGCACCGAAGCGGCGTTGGTGTTCGGGTCGGGCTGGGTCGCCAACATGACGTCGTTGAGCACCATCGGCGCCCTGATGCCCGACTGCATCATTCTGTCCGACGAAAAAAACCACAATTCCATGATCGAGGGCATGCGCCACAGCAAGGCGGACAAGAAGATCTTCCGCCACAACGACCCGGCGCACCTTGAGGAACTATTGGCCGAATGCGACCCCGACCGCCCCAAGCTGGTGACTTTCGAATCGGTCTATTCCATGGACGGCGATATTTCCCCCATCGCCCGGTTCGTCGAGCTCGCCGAAAAATATGGCGCCATGACCTACCTCGACGAGGTCCATGCCGTCGGCATGTACGGACCCCGGGGCGCCGGTGTCGCCGCGCGCGAGGGCGTGGCCGACCGTATCACCATTATCCAAGGCACCCTGGCCAAGGCCTTCGGCGTGGTCGGCGGCTATATCGCCGGCGCGGCGGCGCTGTGCGACGTGGTGCGCTCCTATGGTTCGGGGTTCATCTTCTCGACGTCGATGCCACCGGCGGTCGCGGCGGCGGCCCTGGCCAGCCTGCGCTACCTGAGGGACCACGACGAACTGCGCGACAGGCACCAAGAGCGGGCGGCGGAACTGAAGCGCCGCTTGACCGAGGCCGGCCTGCCGGTCATGCCTTCCGAAAGCCATATCGTGCCTGTCCTGGTCGGCGATCCGCGATTGTGCAAGGAAGCCAGCGACGCGCTTCTGGAGGGCTTTGGAATTTACGTCCAGCCAATCAATTATCCGACCGTGCCCAGGGGCACGGAGCGCCTGCGCTTCTCGCCGACGCCGCTCCACGGCGATGACGACATGGATCGCCTGATCGCCGCCCTCACCGCGGTTTGGGGACGGCTTGGGCTGAAGGCGGCGGCTTAATACCAAGGAGCGAAGCTTGACTTCTCTATCGCCTCCGGGGCCGATTTGCGCTAGGATGGTGGGGAAGGGAAAACTGGCATGTACCCCGACAACGCCCTGACGCCCAAGGAGGCGATCCGTCTTTGCGCGCTTGGCACGCTGGCCCACGGGCCCCTGCGATACAGCGCCCTTGCCAACGCCGTGCGCCATTTCATCAGCCGCGTCCTGGGGCCGTCGGTGGAGCTCATGGGCACGTCCATCGAATTATTGAAGTACGAGGGACTGGTCGAGGCGGTGGACGGCACCGACCCCGGCGACGACGCCGTACTGGCCCTGTCGGAGGCCGGGCGGCGCCAGCTTGACGTCCTGATCACCGCCAACCTGCGCAGCGGCGCCAGCGAACTCAATAAGGTGGTGATGACGCTCAAGTTCCGATTCCTGCATCTTCTCGACACCGAAGGGCAGCGCGCCCAGGCCGATCTCTTGATCGACGTCTGCGCCAACGAATTGGCGCGACTTGACGATCTACGCCAGCACCACGCCGGCGAGCCGGGTTTCCTGGTTGCGTGGCTGGACCACGACATCGATATTTTGGAAAGCCGTATCGCCTGGCTTGAGGCGTTCCGCAAGAGCCTCGGCGAGGCGCCATAGTCGGCTTCATAAGAAGTTATTGCGGCACCGGCCCGGTGCCGAGCAAACTAAGAATCCTCTATAGCAAATCCCGAGCAGATGGTTACATCTGCGACGACGTATTTGCGGTTAAAACAAGGAGGTAGAGAATTTTCGGTGA
>JASLLZ010000049.1 GCA_030746775.1 Rhodospirillales bacterium
TCCGCGCATGCCTCGAAACCTCCATATTTGTTTCAAGGCATTGAATCAGCTAATAGTTAATGAGTTATGACCCTAGTATTCACACTCACGGTAGGAGTTCGGAATGACGGGAATTCTCGACGGCAAGGTTGCGGTGGTCACGGGCGGCGGCTCGGGCATCGGCGAGGCGATCGCGCGTATGTTCGCCGGCTCCGGCGCCAAGGTGGTGGTCTCGGGCCGGCGTCCGGAGCCCATCGAGCGCGTCGCCGCCGACATCTCGGGCCTCGCCGTCACCGCCGACGTTGCCAGCGAAGACAGCGTCAAGGCCCTGTTCAAGGCCTGCGAAGATGCCCATGGGCGGCTCGACGTCTTGGTCAGCAACGCCGGCATCACCGGTCCCGTCGCCAATGCCGAGGACATGGACATGGCCGAGTGGGACGAGACCATGGCGATCAACGTGCGCGGCGTCATTTTGTGCGCCAAGCACGCGGTGCCGATGCTCAAGCGTCAGGGCGGATCGATCATCAACATGTCTTCGCGCATGGGCCTCAAGGGCTATCCCATGCGCAGCCCCTATGCGGCGAGCAAATTCGCCGTCATCGGCATCACCCAGTCGATCGCCTTCGAGGTCGGCGCCGACGGCATCCGCTGCAACGCGCTCTGCCCCGGCGCCGTACACGGCGAGCTGATGGAGCGCGTCATCGCCTCGCGGTCCAAGAAAGAAGGCCGCCCGGCCGAAGACATCATCAAGGAGAGCTACACCGACACCGCCGCCCTCGGCAAATGGGTCGAGCCCGAGGAAGTCGCCTCGGCGGCGCTGTTCCTGGCCTCCGACGCCGCCAGCGCCATCACCGGTGAAAGCATCCTGGTCGATTGCGGGCGTGCGTAAAGACGCGGGTGCCCGACACCCCGGAGGAAAAATCTCGCGCATTGCGGCCTAAACAAGACCGCTTTCGTCGATGAAGCGGCGCAGTTCGGGGTTCCTGCGCTGATGTTCTTCTGATTCCGGCTCCACCGGCTCATAGGTCAATTGGAAAATTTCGTCTTTCATCGGATGGCGCAGGCCGGTCACGCCGGTGACGATCCAATCGCCGCTCTCGACGACTTGCCAGCCTTCCAGGGCCTTGATCAGCGGGGCGACCCGTCCCGCCGAAGCGTCGAAGTCTTGGAACCAGGTCTCGGCGGCGGCCTGGGTGTCGGCATGGAACTGGACGGCACCGTCTTCGCTTATCACCCCCCAACCGTCTTCCATGCCGGGCGCATACGGCTCGGCCTCGATGGTCAAGGGTTTATGCTTAAACTTCGCCATCATCACCTCGCTCGGCAGGCTACAACTGCTCGAATAGTATAGCAGAAACCGACTACAGCGTCAGCCGGGCGGCGCGGTATCCGCCGAGCAGGCGGAGGAACATGTCCTCGCTGTCGATGACGTCGTGAAAGCCGAAGCGGCGGCACTTGGTGGTGTCCGAGATCATGTCGTAGGGGCGCCGGAAGTTGGTGTCGCCGTACTCCCACAGCGCCATGTCCCGGTAAGGCGTCGGCTTCAGGCCGTGGCGAGCGACGATGCGTTCCCAAACCGGTCCCTTGTCGGCCATGGACTGGGCCAGGGTTACGGTTTCGACAGGCCCCAGTTCCATGCCAAAGAATTCCGCCATCCGGGGCCACAGGTTGCACCACCGGAAGGTGCCCCCGTTGGTGACGTTGAAGGCCTGGTTGGCGCAGGCCTCCGTGGTCGCCATCCACTTGCTGGCGCGGGCCAATATCGATGCCTCGGTGATCTCGATCAGCGCGGCGTAGTTGCCCGCCGTGCCGGGAAACGAAAACGCCAGGCCCATCTCTTGGCGGACGGCGGCGTAGGTGGCGATGATGGAGATCATGTTGCGCGCCCGGCCGGGCCGGAAATCGGCGATGACGTCGGGGCGCGCGATCGACCAGGACCATGCCTTGCCGTCCTGGCGCTCGACGATGTAATCGTGCTGATCGTAATAGAAGTTGGGCATGTCCCGCCTTGGATCGTCCTCGCGCGCCGGCGTCTTGTAGGGGCCAAGCCCGACGCCGTAGTAGTTGGTGCCGTGGACCAGGTGGACGTGGCGCAGCGTCGGGGCCGCCGCCTCGATGGCCTCGACCGTGTTTCGCAGCATGGCAAGGTTGGCGGCCACGTCCTCGGGCGCGTCCTCGTCGTGGGCGGCGCGGGCGGCATAGAACAGGTGGGTGGTGTCCGAAAGGGCGCTTAGCTTGGCGCGGCAGTCGTCGGCGTCGGCGAGGTCGACGGTAAGGTACGTAACGCCGCCGCCGGACGCCGGCGGGACGCGGCACAGGCCGACTACGTCCCAATCGCCATCGCCGGCCAACAGTTCCACCAGGCGCGTCGCCGCCGTTCCCGTGGCGCCGGCGACAACGGCCCTGTTGGGCGTCATATTATGGGGTTACCAGGGTCTGGAAGGCGGCGCCGCCGGACTCCAGGAAGCGGTTGGCGTGGATATAGACGTAGCGGACGCCCTTTTCGATCAGCGGGCGGGTGTTGTCCCAATCGACCGCCGCGCCGACCGGTTTTCCGGCGGCCAGGGCCTTGGCGATGATACCATCCATGGCCGCCGCCACCTCCGGGTGCTTGGGTTGCCCCGGATACCCCATCGTCTGCGACAGATCGGAAGGCCCGATGAACACCATGTCGATGCCGTCGACGGCCAAAATGCCGTCCAGGTTATTGATGGCCTCGGGCGATTCGATCATGGCGATGACCAGGGTGTCCTCGGGGTTTTGAAAGCGGGCGTAGCGCACCGTCTCGACGATACGCTCGGCGTCCTGTGCCGTATCGACGTGGGGCACCATCAGCCCATCCACCCCGCGGTCGAGATAGCGCACGATCAGCGGCCGGTTGTTTTCGGCCGGCCTGAGAACGGTCGAGATACCGGCGACCTTGGCGGCGCGCACCATGTCTTCGATGCGTTCCATGCCGATGGGGCCGTGTTCGGCGTCGATAAAGGCGACGTCGAACCCAAGCTTGCCGATGAACTCCACGATGCCCGGCGACGGGTAGTTGGGGTTTACCATCACCACCGTTTCGCCCCGGCCCAGCTTTTCCTTGACCTTGTTCACCTTGCCGTCCTCCCGTCTTGGGAACAAATTGTCCCGCCAATGGATGTAAGTTTATAGTGTTTTTTTATGGTCGAGAAAATGGGGGCAGCCATGAAACTCATGACGTTGGTTCGATACGGTCTATTCGCCGTCGCGCTCGGATTTTTAACGACGTTCGCGGCAACCGGTCAAACGGACCCGTACTGGGACGGCTTTTACGCATACCATTATAGCCAAGATTATAAGACCGCGCTTCGGATATGGCTTCCGCTTGCCGAGCAGGGAAACGCTGGTACCCAGTGGAGCGTTGGTAGCATGTATGAAGAGGGCAGGGGAACCCCACAGGACTATGCGGAGGCGGCCAAGTGGTATCGCAAGGCCGCCGAGCAAGGGAACGAAGCCGCCCAATGGGATCTCGGTGCCCTGTACGCCAAGGGCCAGGGCGTCACCCAGGACTACATCGCCGCTCACATGTGGTTTAGTCTCGCGGCGGCGCAAGGAGACGAAATGTCGAGAGAAGAGCGCGATCGCGTTGCCAAAGCGATGTCTCCCGCCCAGATAGCCGAGGCACAACGTCTCGCGCGGGAGTGGATGGCGAATCACGGTAAGTAGGAGAGCCGTTCACACCGTTGCCACTGGTTGCCAGGGCCGCTTTGGGTCCAGGCTGTGTACCTAGTCCGCCGCCCCTTCCCAACCCCACTGGGCGAGTAGCCGCTGGCTTTCGGCGATGTCGCGGTCGGGGGTCGGCGAGACGATTTCCAGCATCGACGGCCCGTCGTATCCGATGGCGCGCAGCGTCTCCGCCACGCCCTTGAAATCGACCTCGCCGGTGCCGACGGGGTCGTGGCGCCAGCGGCTCCTGGGGGTATCGGAAAGATGCACCAGGTGCAACCGCTGCTTGGCCTTGGGCAGCCATTCGGCCGGGTCCTCGCCAGAAAAGAAGGCATTGGCGACGTCGTAGATGACGCCGATGCGCTCATCGCCGATGGCGTCGAGGGCGGCCAGGATGTCTGCGGTGGTCGGCAGGTAGGCGAGCGAGACGTTCTCAATCAAGAGACGGACGCCGGCCTTCTCGGCGTGGTCGGCCATTTCGGCCAGGCCCTCGGCCAGCCATCCCTTCAACCACTCGGCCGGGGCCGGAAGGAAGGCCGACACCCGGCCCGGAATGACGATGATGTTGGGCACCCCCCATTCGCCGGCGACGTCGATCAGGCCCAGGAACGTGTCGATGGTGAAGCGCCGTACCTCGGGCGTCGGCGCCACCAGATTGCCGTCGAGAAGCGGCAGGTTTAGCGACGTGATGGCGAGGCCCCGATCGGCCAGGGTCCGGGGCATGGCGCGGCGCTGGTCGGCGTCCAGATCGGGCACCCAGAAATGGGGCGGCGTGACCAGGACCTCGAAGCGCCGATAGCCCTGCCCGGCCAGATGCATCATGCACTCAAGCGCAGAGTGGGTGTAGATGTAGGAGTACGTGTTGATACCGATGGGCAGTGCGACCATGGGTTCTTATCCTCCCGACGCCGGCGGCGTGCTCAAGCGGCCATCGTTGGCTTGGCGGCCTGGGCCGCCGATGTGCCAGCGATACGTCCAAAGACGGAACCGGCCATGATGCCGCTGCCGCCCGGATAGTTGAAATAAAAGAGCCCGCCGACGATCTCGCCGGCGCCGTAAAGGCCTGGGATCGGCGCCTCCTCGGTGTCGATCACCCTGGCTTCGCCATCGATGCGCAGGCCGCCGAAGGTAAAGGTGATGCCACACGTCGTGCCATAGGCCTCGAACGGCGGCTCGTCGATGCGGGTGGCCCAGTTCGACTTGGGCACGTCGAGCCCCCGGGTGGCGCGGCCGTCCTTGACCGTCGGGTCGAACGGAACATCGGTCATTACCGCGTCGTTATAGTCCTTGACCGTGCGCAGGAACCGTTCGGCGTCGACGCCTTCCAGCTTACCCGCCAAGTCGTCGAGCGTTTCGGCCTCGACCTTGGTCATGCGGCGGATGCGGTATTCGTCGCGCAGCAGGTGGGTGACCTTGCTGTCGAAGACCTGCCAGGCGAACTGGAAGGGCTGGCGCAGGATGACGGCGCCGTACTTGGCGTAGGTGTAGTTGCGAAAGTCGGCGCCCTCGTCGATGAAACGCTCGCCCCGGGCGTTGACCATGATGCCGAAGGGATAGCTGTGCTTTTGAAAGCCATCGCCGACGGCGAGATCGCCGAAGGGCGGCGCGTTCATGTCCCAGCCGACGGAATGGCATCCCGACCAGTTGCCATACGACATGGCGCCGGCGTCGAAAGCCATGTTCAGGCCGTCGCCGGTGTTGAACCGCGTGCCCCGCACCTTGGCCAGTTCCCATCCCGGCCCCAGGTAGCGGGCCCGCATTTCGGTATTGGCCTGAAAGCCGCCGGCGGCCAGGACCACCGCCTTGGCGGCGATTTCGCGGGTCTGTCCCTGGTGGCGGACCCGCACGCCGTGGACGCCTTCGTCATCACGCACAAGACCGGTGGCGCGGGCCTGATAGAGGATGCGGATGCCTGCCTTCTCGGCCGCCTGGAAGAGGTTCTCGACGAGGCCCGGACCGCCGCCGATGGCCTCGACGGCAAGGCCGCCCCAAAACTTGAACCGGCCGTTCACCTCGAACGCCTGGCGGCTGTACATGGGGCCGAAGCGTACCCCCTTGGTGCGCATCCACTTGAGAGTCTCGAAGCTGTTGTCGACCAGGATCTCGGCCAGCACCGGGTCGGTGCGGTATTGTGTGACCCGCGCCAGGTCGTCGAAGAAGTCGGCCGCCGTATAGGTGCCGAAGTCGGTGTTGCGTTCTTCCGCTTCGCTGATCTCGAAGAGTTCCTTGAGGTCGTCCACGCCGTCAAAGGCAACCCGGATGACGCCCCCGGTGAAGGTCGAGTTGCCGCCGCGTTCTTCTTCCGGCGCGCGTTCCAGAACGACCACGTCGGCGCCCCCTTCGCGGGCCGCCAGGGCGGCGCACAAGGCGGCGTTTCCGGCGCCGACGACGGCCACGTCACAGGTGATCGGGCTCAATGATTGCTCCTCGAATGGGCGACAAGGGGGCCGTCAGCCTAGCGCGGTCGCTCGGTCCCATCAACCGGGGACGTAGGGTTTGCCGAAGGTCGGCTCGCCATACGGTGTCGGCGGCAACTGCCAGGTGCCGGTGGCCGTCGGCCGCACGTCGGCGTCCACGTGCACGTCGAGAAGGCATGGCTTTCCCAAGTCAAGCGCGTGAGCCAGCGCGTCGGCGAACTGATCGGAATGGGTCACCTGGATACCCTCGACACCGTAGGAACGCGCCATGGCCGCGAAGTCCGGGTTGTAGGGCTGTTTGTCGTCGCCGGCATAGAAGCCGGTGCCGATCTCGCGGCCGTTGTAAAGGCCGTACTGGATGTCGCGGATGGCGCCCCAGGCAAAGTTGTTCCACACCACCCAGACCGCGGCGATGTCGTATTCGACCGCCGTGGCCAGGACGTGGGGCGTCATCGAAAATCCGCCGTCGCCGCATACCGAGACACATGGAACGTCGGGCGCCGCCAGCTTGGCGCCGAGAATGCCGCTGACCCCGAAGCCCATGGACGAAAAGCCCCACGAATTGAGCATCCGTTGCGGCCGGCGCGGCTTCCAGAACTGCATGAACCAGTTGTGGTGAACGCCGGAATCAAGCGACAGGATGGCATCTTCGGGCAGCACGCCTTGCAGGCCGCCGACCACCGCCTCGGGACGCAAGGGCGAGCCCGAGACGGCGAAGTTGGGCCTGACGTAGGCCTCCCACTCGGCGCCCCAGTCCTCGATGGCCCCATGCCAGGGCACCAGCCGCTCACCTTTCCACTCCGCGCGCCGCTCAAGCTCGTCCATGAGCTGGCCGAGAAAGGTGCGGGCGTCGGCGACGATGCCAAGGGCAACCGGATAGTTACGCCCGATCTCGTCGCTGTCGATATCGACATGGATCAGGCGCGTCGGCGGGATGTTCCACGAATAGCCCTTCAGCCACGACGACGCCGAACGGTCGTCGAAGCGGGCGCCGATGGTCAACAGCACGTCGCAGCGCCGTCCTGCCTGATTGGCCGGATAGGCGCCGTTGCGGCCGATGAAGCCAAGCGCCAGGGGATGCGTCATGTCCAGGGTCCCCATGCCGTTGGGCGAGTTGACGACGGGGATGGAGAAGCGTTCGACCAGGGCCGTCAGTTCGGGCCCGGCTTCTGACAGGGTCATGCCGTGGCCGGCGAAGATGAGCGGCCGCTTGGCACCGAGCAGAAGATCGGCGGCCTTGGCCACGTCCTCGGGCGCGGCGCCGGGGCGCCAACTGACGGCGGCGCCGTCGGTGGCCGGGACCTCCACCTCGTCGGCTTCCTGAAAGACGTTGTAGGGCACGTCGATCTGCACCGGTCCCGGGCGGCCCGCCGTCACCAGGGCCAGCCCCTGGCGCAAGGCCAGCGGCAGCATGTCGACGCGCGTCGTCTGGAAGCAGCGTTTGACATAGGGCCGCATGACGGCGGGGAAGTCGCCGCCGTTCAAGCGGTAGGTCTCTTGAAACGGGGCTCGGTTGAACTGGCCGGTGGCAACGTTGCCGGTGATCGCCAGGAAGCCTGACGAATCGGCCTGGGCGCAGGCCGTCGCCATGACGAGATTCGCCGAACCCGGCCCGCAAGACGTGAGCGTCGCCACCGGTCTGTGGGCAACGCGGAAATAGGCATCGGCCATGTGCCCGGCGGTCTGTTCGTGGCGCGGCGAGATCAGGGTGATTTCATCGCGGCGGTCGTAGAGGGGGTCCAGCATGCCGACATTGCCGTGCCCGCACAGGCCGAAGACGTAAGGCACGCCCTCGCTTACCAGAAACTCGGCAATTAGTTCGCCGCCTTTCATGAACGTCATGGCCCGTTCCCCTCCCCATCAAGGCTCTGGGTCACGCTATCGTCTCGCAATTTCGCCTGTCAACTCACGATCCTTGGTATAAGGCTACGCCGCGCCGGCACCGACGACCGGGGCAGGGCGTTGAGTGTGGCCGGGCCCCATTGTTGATGCTAATCATAATCATTACATTACAGATCAAGGGTTGAGTTGGGGGAACCGTCGGTCATGTATTTCGACTTACGATTATGGGGCCTGACCAAGGGCGTGCGCCTGCGCATCGCCGGCGCCGCGGCCGTCGGTTTGTTGGCGGCGGCGTCGGGCGTCGGGCGCCTGGCCCTGTTGGGCTGGCTGCTTGCCCTGGTTTTCCGGGGCGAGCCCTTGGACGCCCTGACCGTGCCCTTTGCCTGGGTTGCCGGAGCCATGCTTTTGCGCGGCGTTCTCGACTATTGGCGCAACATGGTTGCCCATCGCACCGCCGCGTTGGTGCAGCTCCACATTCGCGAACGCCTCTACGACAAGGTCGTCGAATTGGGACCCGCCTACTTCGCCGTGGAACGCACCGGCGGCGTCATCCTTTCGGTGATCGACGGGGTCGAACAACTGGAGACCTATTTCGGCCAGTACCTGCCCCATGTCTTCGTCTCTTTGTTGACGCCGCTCGGCATCTTTGCCTTTGTCGCCTTTCTCGACCTTCCGGTTGCCGCGGTCCTGCTTGGCTTCTCGCTCGTCACCTTGCTTGCTCCGCTTCTTATCAAGAAGCTGGACCAGGTCGGTGCGAACCGCCGTCAAGTGGCCTATCGCGACTTCGCGGCGGAGTTCCTGGATTCGATCCAGGGTCTGGCGACGCTCAAGGCCTTCGGTCAAAGCACGGCGCGCGCCCGCCTGTTGACCAACAAGGCGCATGAGTTGTTCCGCAGCACCATGTGGGTACTGGCGACCAACCAGTTGCAAAGGGGGATCACCGACGTCGGGATCGCGCTTGGCGCCGCCGCGGCGCTGGCCCTTGGCGCCTGGCGGGTGGACGCCGGCACCATGAGTCTCGAGGCACTTTTGATCATCTTGATGATGGGTATCGAGACTTTCCGGCCCCTGCGCGAGCTGCGTGAGCTTTTGCATGCGGGCATGAACGGCCAGTCGGCGGCCCAGGCCATTTTCCAACTCTTCGACACTCAGCCCACGATCCGCGATTCGGCCGCGAAGGCGGCGAGAGAGAGGCTGGCGCCAACGGTGGAGTTCGACGATGTCGCCTTCGCCTATCCCGGCGGCCGGCGCAGCGCTCACTCCGGGCTTTCCTTTACCGTGAAGGACGGCGAGCGGGTCGGATTCGTCGGCCCGAGCGGTGCCGGCAAGTCCACTGTGGTAAGCCTGTTGCTGCGTCTTTACGATCCCCAGAAAGGATCTATCCGCCTCGGCGGCCGCGATCTGCGCGAGCTCAGCTTCGACGAGATACGCGGCAATCTCGCCGTCATGAACCAGGACACCTATCTTTTCCACGGCACCGTTCAGGACAACCTGCGCCTGGGCAAGCCCGACGCCACGCCCGCCGAGATGGAGGCGGCCGCCCGCGCCGCCAACGCCCATGACTTCGTCACCCATTTGCCCGAGGGCTACCGAACCGTGATCGGCGAGCGCGGAATCCGTCTTTCCGGTGGCCAGCGCCAGCGCATCGCCATCGCCCGGGCGCTCCTGCGCGACGCTCCCATCTTGGTCCTCGACGAGGCTCTGTCCTCGGTCGATTCCGAGAACGAGGCGGTCATCCTGGAGGCCCTGGACCGCCTGATGAAGGGGCGCACAACGCTGATCTTCGCACATCGGCTTTCCAGCGTCATTGATGCCGACCGGATCGTGGTCATCGACGAGGGGCGGGTGGCGGAGAGCGGCACCCACGCCCAGTTGATGGGACACCTGGGCGCCTATCACCGTCTTATGGCCGGTCAGGCGGAGGACAGCATGGCGGCCGAGCACCTCATCGGCGCCCATGCCAGCGATCAACCCGATCCGCTCACCGCCGCCGACCTGCCGGGTTACGATGCGTCGGCCCAGGCGGAGCCCACCGACGCCATCCTGCGGGCCGAGGGCATGGGATGGTTCGATGTCATCAACGAGCTCATGGGCCTGGTGATGCCGTGGAAGGTCAAGCTGGCGGGAACCTTCGTCCTGGGCATTGCACGGGTTTGCGCCCTGATCGGCGTCGGTGTGGTAAGCGCCCTGACCGTGGCCGCCATCAAGACGGGGGCACCGTTCCAAGACCTTCTTGTCCTTTTGTGGATCGTCGCGCCGATGGCCGGTGTCCTGCACTGGTTGGAATCGTGGTTGGCCCACGACTTTGCCTTCCGTTTGCTCTCCGAAATGCGCATCGATCTGTTCAACAAGCTCGACCGGCTGGCGCCCGCCTATCTCTTGCGCCGCCGCACCGGCGACCTGGTGGCCATGGTAACCCATGATACGGAACTGGTTGAGTACTTCTTCGCCCATACCATCGCGCCCGCCGCCGTCGCCGTGCTGGTGCCGGGCGCGGTGCTTACCGTCCTGACCTCGGCCGGTTGGCCGATGGCGGTGGCGTTACTGCCCTTCCTTGGCCTGGTGGCACTGAGCCCGTTTTTGATGCGCGGACGAATCGACGCGCTTGGCTCGCGGGCCCGCGAGGCCCTGGGCGATTTGAATGCCCATGCCGTCGATACCGTCCAGGGATTGGCCGAAATCGTCGCCTTCCAGGCGACCGGGCTGCGCCGTCGCGAATTCATCGAGCGCATCCGCAACCATCACCGGGTGCGCCTGCCTTTCTTCCGCGACCTGACCGTGCAAACGGCCCTGGTCGAGGCCGCGACCGGGTTCGGCGGTCTGGCCATTGTTGTAAGCGGCGCGAATCTGGTCGCCGCCGGTGTGCTGGAGGCGGCCTACCTGCCCCTGCTCGCGTTGCTTGCCATGGCGTCGTTCCTGCCCCTTTCGGAGATCTCGAACATTGGGCGTCAATTGGCCGATACCCTGGGCTCGACGCGCCGTCTCTACGCGGTTCATAACGAACCGGTTCTGATTACCGACGGCCCCGGTATCGCCGTCAAGGGCGGGGCCGCGCTGCCCCATGAGTCACAGGGCGCCAATCTGGAGTTCGCCGGCGTCGATTTCGCCTATCCGGGAGCCAGCCGCCTGGCCCTCGCGGATGTCGCATTCACGGTTCCGCCGGGCCAGAAAGTGGCCCTGGTCGGGCCGTCGGGAGCCGGCAAGACGACCGCCGCCAATCTGCTGCTGCGCTTTTGGGATCCGCTTCACGGCGCCATCACCATGGATGGCCGGGATTTGCGCGATTACCGTCTCAATGATCTGCGCCGCCGCATCGCCTTGGTGACCCAGGACACCTATCTGTTCAACACGACTCTCGCCGACAACATCATGATCGCGCGGCCCGATGCATCCGCGGCCGACCTGGATGGGGCCATTCAAAACGCGGCCTTGACCGAATTCGTCGAGTCCCTGCCCGAAGGCCTGCGGACGCCGGTCGGCGAGCGCGGCGTGCAGTTGTCCGGCGGTCAACGGCAACGCGTGGCCATTGCCCGGGCCTTCCTCAAGGACGCGCCGGTGCTCATCCTTGACGAGGCCACGTCCCATCTGGACGCGGTCAACGAACAGGCCGTGCATGAGGCGCTGGAAAATCTCATGACCCATCGGACAAGCGTCGTCATCGCCCATCGGCTGTCGACCATTCGCGCCGCGCATCGCATTGTCGTCCTCGACGCGGGGCGGGTTGTGGAGACGGGCACCCATGACGAACTGGTTGCCCGGGGTGGTCTCTATGCCCACCTGGTATCGCGGCAGCTTGCCGGCGCGCTTTCGCCGGCCGCCGAGTGAGAGACGGCGTTGCGGGACTTTTCCTCAAGTGGGTTCATTGCGGGTAGTCCCGCACCTGACGAACCCGCGCCCAGCAGTACGGTGAAAAAGGAACCCGATCCGTGCTACGATTTCCGCGCCAAGTCCGGGAATGACGAAGGGCGGGGGAGGGCGCCATGCCCGATGGGACCCGACGGCGGCGGATCGTGATCATGGGGGCCGCCGGGCGCGACTTCCACAACTTCAACGTTGTCTACAGGGACGACCCGGGGACCCGGGTCGTGGCCTTCACCGCGGCGCAGATTCCGGGCATCGGCGGGCGGCGCTATCCGCCTGGGCTGGCCGGCGCACTCTACCCGCGGGGCATTCCGATCAAGGACGAAGCGACCCTCGAGGGAATGTGCAAGAGCCAGTCAATCGATCAGGTGGTCTTCGCCTACAGCGACGTCTCCCACCCCGCCGTCATGCACGCGGCGTCCCGGGTGTTGGCGGCGGGCGCCGATTTTGTCCTCCTCGGCCCGGCGCGCACCATGCTCGAGGCGCGGCTGCCGGTGATCGCCGTCACCGCCGTCCGCACCGGTTGCGGCAAGTCGCAGACGACTCGCTATCTCTCGCGCCTGCTCAGGGAGCGCGGCCTGCGCGCCGCCGTCCTGCGCCACCCCATGCCCTATGGCGACCTGGCCCGCCAGGGCGTGCAGCGCTTTGCCACGCCGGCCGACTTGGACGCCGCCCGCTGCACCGTCGAGGAGCGCGAGGAGTACGAGCCCCACATCGCCGCCGGTAACGTGGTCTTCGCCGGCGTCGATTACGGGCGCGTCCTGGCGGCGGCCGAGAGCGAGGCCGAGGTGATCCTGTGGGATGGCGGCAACAACGACTTCGCCTTTCTGCGCCCCGACCTGCACGTCGTCATGACCGACGCCCTGCGCCCCGGCCACGAGACCACCCACCATCCGGGCGAGGCGGTCCTGCGCATGGCCGACGTGGTCGTCGTCAACAAGGTGGACAGCGCCACCGCCGGCGACGTGGAGCGGGTCGAACAGACGGTGCGCCGCATCCGTCCCGGGGCGGCCATCGTGTGCGCCGCTTCGCCGGTGCGCCTGGACGACGCCGAGGCGGTGCGGGGGCGCCGGGTGCTGGTGGTCGAGGACGGGCCGACCCTTACCCACGGCGGCATGGCCCATGGCGCCGGATACGTCGCGGCGCTGGCCGCGGCGGCCGCCGAAATCGTCGATCCCAGGCCCTTCGCGGCACCCGCCCTCGGCGATGTCTTCGCGCGCTACGGCCACATCGGTCCGGTGCTGCCCGCCATCGGCTACGGACCCGATCAGCTCGACGCCCTGGCGCGCACCATCGCCGATGCCCCGGCCGAGGTGGTGGTGGCGACGCCCATCGACATCGCCGCCCTGATCCCGATCTCGAAGCCGGTGGTGCGCGCCCGCTATGGCTATGCCGACGCCGGCGAGCCCAGGCTCGGCGATCTGGTCGAGGCCTTTCTGGCCGGCGCCGAGCCGTCACCGCCGGCCGCCGAATGAGAGACCGGAACCGGCTATTGTTTCTCATGCTGGCCGATCGCGGTAAAACCAACCCATGACGAAAGCCGCCACCACGCCATTGCGGCGCGATGCCCGAGTCCTGGGACTGGTGTGCACCGGCCATTTCATAAGCCATTTTTACCAGATCATCCTGCCGCCCCTGTTCTTCTTCCTCAACGCTGAGTTCGAGGTTGGTTACGCCGCCCTCGGCTTGCTGGTGACGCTGTTCATGGGCGCCAACGGGGTCAGCCAGGTGCCGACCGGATTTCTGGTCGACCGTATCGGCGCCCGTGTCGTTCTTGTTGGCGGACTATTTCTCGAAGCGGGGGCGATCGGGCTCATGGCCGTCGTCCCGTCATTCCACTGGATATTGGTGTTGGCGATTCTGGCCGGCCTGGGCCATAGCGTTTTCCATCCGGCCAATTACGCTATCTTGTCTTCTTCGGTGGACGAGGGGCGCATGGGCCGCGCCTTCAGCATGCATTCCTTTGCCGGTTTTCTGGGCACTGCGGTCTCGCCGTTGACGATCATCTTTCTGGCCAACATATGGGGTTGGCGCTGGGCATTGGGCTTGGCCGCGGTGGTCGGCATCGCCACGGCCTTCGCCATCCTGGCCGGCGGCGGCGACCTCAAGGACGACAACGCGCCCCGGGATTCGGCGGCGGCGGGCGGTGAAGCCGTCTCGCTTAAGGGCGGCCTCAAGCTATTGGCCTCGCCACCGATGATAATGATGTTTCTCTTCTGGGTTACCACCAGTCTCGCCCAATCGGGTATTTCCTCGTTTTCGGTCGTCGCCATCGTCGCCATGTACGACGCCACGGTGACCCTGGCCGGCTGGGTGCTGACCGCGTATCTCTTTGCCGTGGCCGGCGGAATTCTCGTCGGCGGCGCCCTGGCCGATCGCACGACGCGCCACGATCTCATTGCCTGCGTTGCCTTTCTCGTGACCGCCGCGATGATCGCCCTGGTGGGGCTTGTTGCCCTGCCCATTATTCTGATTATCGGTCTTTTTGCCCTGGTCGGACTGTGCCTGGGCCTGGTCATGCCGGCACGCGACATGATGGTGCGCGCCGCCGCGCCGCCGGGCGCCACGGGCAAGGCATTCGGCTTCATGGCGGCGGGCGGATCGGTGGGCGGCATCGTGACGCCGCCGTTGTTCGGATGGATGGTGGATCAGGGCGAACCGCAAGGAATATTCTGGATCATGGCGATCTTCATGGTCATCGCCGTCGCCACGGTGCTGCCGCGCCGAAAGGGGGCCACGGAATAAAAAAAAGGCCCCCGCCCCGAAGGGCGGAGGCCTGAATATCTGTTTCCCGAAACTTAGAAGTAGAACTTCTCGGGAAGCGAGTCTTCGGAAATGCCGATACCGATCAGGCCATCTTTGACCCAACGCTCGACCTGACCACGCAGGCGGTACCACTCGGCCCACCAGTGGACGAAGTCACGGAAGCGCTTGTCGGGCTCGTTGGCCACGCCGACGTAGGCGGGGAACGAGAACAGCGGCGTCGGGATGACGAAGTCGCCCATGTCCGGATTCTTCTGCTTGGCAACGACGCCGTTAATGACCGTGGTGATCATGGCGTCGGCGCGACCGGCGATAACGGACAACGGAACCTCGGCTGCCTTGGGCAGCTCGACGGCGGTCGCCCGAGGAGCGACGAAACGACGCACCATTGCGGTGCTGGTGCCGCCGATGACGGCGATCTTCACGGACGGCTTGTCATAGTCGGCCCAAGTGCGAGCCTTGAAGTTCTTGTTGTTGACCGTCATGAAGCCGTGATTGTAGAGCGGACCGGCGAAGGTGATGGCCGTCGCGCGGACGGGTGTCGCCTGCATGGCAAACAGATAGTCGAGCTTGCCAGCCTGGATACCAAGAGCCGCGGTGCCCCAGGTGGTCATTTCGCACTGCCACCCCTTGACGCCTACGGGCTTCAAGTCCTTGGCCATCTGCTTGGTGCCTTCGATGGCCCAGCCAACCCATTCGTCCGAGCCTTTCTTCTTGTACCAATAAGGCACATGAAGAATGCAGCCCGCATTTAGGGTATTGGTGCTTTTAATCCGATCCCAGGTGCTTTGGGCGCTGGACGAACCAGATACCGCGGTCAGCGCAAACGAAAACGCCGCCGCCGCCAAGGTCGCCAAGCCCAATGTGGATTTCATACGCATCTGTGTCTCCCTAAGTGAGTTGAAAATCTGAAGTTCTTTTCTTGCCCGCTACAATGGGGATTGGTCGCCCAGTGCGACGCCATTTCCAACAATGTTCGGAAGCCGCACAGTTAAAGGCACCCCAGATGTCGGAAACTTGGCCGGATGATGCACTGCCAGGGACCTTGGGGTCAAGGCCCATTTGGCGATCTGCTTTAACCCGGTGTGTCGTGGCAAATCAGGTAAGCCGGCGGGCCCACCGGAGCCACGGCAGAATTGTTGCGCGAACGGCAAAATAAGGAGGAGGGAAATCCTTGTGGAATGGGCGGGAAAGTGTTTGTATGCCGCACCGTCGCTAAACCGAGGCCGCGCGGGGGGACGGTGCGAAGGATGGAGACGACGCGGCATTGCGGATTGCCAATGCTTGAGCTGCTTTATGTAAACTGTTGAATGAAGTAACGAGGTCGAAGAATGAGCCGAAGACAAAAAGATCCTCACCGGTGGTATGTGTTCACTCTGTGGCTGATTGGCAGCGTCGTAACGACTTACTATGCGCACGTGTGGGAATGGTCGACGTCACCCCAGACAGAGAAGGAGATTTTCGAAGCCAGGGACCAATTCGGCAATCTCAATCCCGAATACTCTTGGGTGCGTGTGGCGATTTACGCCGCCTTCGGCTCGTTCGTCGTCTACATGATCGTTCGCTTTATCTTTCAGATGATAAAAAAATATAGCCAAAAGGAGCCAACGCCGAGCTAGTACGGCTGGATTCCCCGGGCGGCGCCCCGAACCACCCGGTTGGGGCTTTCGCCACTGCGGGACGGACTACTCCACATCAGGAATAAAGGAATGAATCTGACGCTAAACTTGAGAGGTTCCGCGATGAAACATCTTCTTATTGCGATCGGGCTTTCGGCCCTGCTGGTTGCTTGTGGCGACAGCGATATGGTGGGCAAGGCGAACAGTGGCGATCCCCAGGCGCAGTTCGATCTCGCCATGGCCTACCGTGAGGGCAAGGACATCCAAAAGGACCTGCAGTCCGCGTTCAAGTGGCTGAAAGAAGCGGCGAATGGCGGGCATGTCGAGGCCCAGTATGAACTGGCAAAGGACTACGCGGTCGAGGCCGAGGGCAACAGGCAAACGGCCAAGCTCGGAGTCGGCACCGCCATCAAGTACTTCGCCCGTGACTATGGCTTTGCCGTTAAATGGTTCCACGAGGCTGCGCAGCAAGGTCACGCCGGTGCCCAGTTGGAACTTGCCAAGCTCTACTTTGCTGGTTGGGGTATTAAGCAGAACGACGAAAAGGCTAAGGAATGGGCGGAGAAGGCCAAAGCCCAAGGAAACAAGGACGCCGACAAGGTTCTGGCTGATATCGCCGCCGGAAATCGTCCCGAGACTGGTTTCGGCAAAGTGCGGGGAAATCCAGTCGGCAGCGGAACCGGCAAGGCGGGTATCGAGTTTTAAGGCCCGCTACACCGATTTCGATCCCGATGGCCGCTTCTGGGATGGGGCGGGCATCGGGGCGCCCTCTCCTCAGGCGTAGGGCGCCATCCACGCCAACCCTTCCAGGGTCGCGCCCTTGGGCCGGTATTCGCAACCTACCCAGCCGTCCCAACCGGCGTCGTCGATCATTTTGAAGACATAAGCGTAGTTGATTTCGCCCGTACCCGGTTCGTGGCGTCCCGGGGTGTCGGCGATTTGGATGTGCGCGGTCAACGGCAGGGCGTCGTGGAACAGGCGCGTCAGGCCGCCTTCCATAATCTGGGCGTGGTAGAAATCGAATTGCAGGTACAGGTTGGGCTCTTCCATCGAACGGAGAATTTTCAGCGCATCGCTCGGCCGGTCGAGGAAATAGCCCGGAACGTCGATCTTGCTGTTGACCCCCTCGATCAACGCCTTGATGCCGTGTTCGCCCATCGCCCGGGCGGCAAACCGCATGTTGTCGGTATAGGTTTCGAGCAATACGTCGGCCGAAGCACCGTCGGGGCGCCTACCCGCCATTACGTGGACGCGGCTCGTGCCCATGGCCCTGGCATAGTCGATGGCGAGGCCGATGCTTTCTTCGAACTCGCCCCGCCGGTCGGCATTGCAGGCCAGTCCGTGGTCGCCGTCTTGGTTCCCCTTTGGCCCGTTGATAAGCACTTGTTCCAAGTTGTGAGTACCCAGGCAATCGACCAGTTGATCGATATCTTTGTCATAGGGATAGTGAAATTCGACGGCGCGGAACCCCGCCTCGGCGGCGGCGGCGAAGCGACCCATGAAGGGATGCTCGGTGAACATGAACTCTAGGTTGGCGCAAAATTTGGGCATATTCGGTCCTCGGTCGAGGTATGGGCCGCGGCACCGGACATATAGAGGAGCCCCGGCCCCAGGCAAGGAGGTCGGCATTTCCCTCTTGCCGCCGTCCGGCGTTGACGATGGTTCGCCGAGCCAATAGTGTCGCGGGCAATCACGTTGAGCGTTCAAATAATGGAGTTTGGGGCTGATGTCGATCCGCATAGAGGGCTCGGTTGATCGTGGTTCGGCGGTCGAGGTGATGGTTGACGGCCGCCCGGTCGAGGCTTTTGTTGGCGAGAGCGTTGCGGCGGCGCTTTACGCGGCGGGTGTTCGTGAGCTGCGCAAGAGCCCGACGGCGGGCGGTTCGCGGGGAATGTTCTGCCTGATGGGCGTGTGCCAGGAATGCGTTGTTCGGATCGACGGTCGTTTGACGCCGGCGTGCCAGGAGCCGGTACGGGCGGGGATGGCGATCGAGCTTGGAGGGTCGCTGGCGTGAGCGGGGAGACGGAAGGGCGCGCGGTTGAGCTTCTGGTGCTGGGCGCGGGTCCGGCGGGGATTGGTGCCGCGGTTGAGGCGAGCCGTTGCGGTGTCGAGACGGTGCTTTTGGACGAACAACCGGTGGCGGGGGGCCAGATCTACCGGGCCTTGTCGGATTCTTTGCAGGTTCGGGACGCGGCGGCCCTGGGCGAGGACTACGCGACGGGTACGGGCCTGCGCAAAGAGCTTGCCGAGAGCAACGTCGAAGGCGCGTTCGGCGAGAAGGTATGGTTCGCGGCGCCCGGTTTCCGCATCGAATCGGTTGGTTCGGCGGGCGTGCGGCGGTGGCAATCGAAGGCGCTGATCTCGGCGACCGGGACGTCGGAGCGGGTGATCCCGGTACCCGGCTGGACGACGCCCGGGGTTATCGGCCTGGCGGCGGCGACGGTATTGTTGAAGGCGCAGCAGATGGTGCCCGGCGAGACGACGGTTGTGGCCGGCTGCGGCCCGCTGGTTACGGCGGTTACGGCGAGTATCCTGAAGGGCGGCGGCCGGGTCGCGGCGATGGTCGACGTTGCCAGCCGTTCGGAGTGGCTTGGGGCGCTGCCGGCGCTTCTCAGGCGTCCCGACCTGTTGCAGCGCGGCATGAGATGGCAGCGCCTGATCCGCGCCGCGGGTGTTCCGGTGCTCCACCGCCACGCGGTGACGGAGGTGCGGGGCGAGGGGGGGGTGCGCGAGGTCGTTGTGCGCCCGGTTGACTCGGATTGGCGCCCGCATGGCGCGGAGCGGGTTTTCGCCGCCGACGCGGTTGCCTTGGGGCACGGCTTGGTTCCGGGGACGGAAGTGACGCGCCTTCTGCGCGCCGAGCATGAATTCGTCGACGACCGGGGGGGCTGGATCGCGAAGCAGGACGGAGACTTCCGGACGACGGTCGCGGGTCTTTACGTCGCCGGCGACGGCTGCGGCATCTCGGGCGGCGCGGCGGCGGAGATCGAGGGGCGGATGGCGGGCCTGACGGCGGCGCTGGACCTGGGCAAGGTGGAGAAGGGGGCGTATGCCACCAAGACGGCGCCTCTGCGCCGTGCCATGGCCCAGGCGGAGAGCGTCGGCGTGCGGATGAGCCGCATGATGACACCGCGTGCGGGGATACTGGACACCATCACGGCGGAGACGGTTGTGTGCCGGTGCGAGGACGTGACGCGGGGCGAGATCGAAGAAACCCTTGAGGCCGGGGCGTTTGAGGTCAACCAGCTCAAGTCGTGGACGCGCTGCGGGATGGGTCCGTGCCAGGGTCGGATGTGCGGGGACGTGACGGCGCGCCTGGTCGCCGGCAAGGTCGGGGGGCGCGAGAAGGCGGGCTCATGGACGGCGCGGGTGCCCATCCGCCCGGTGCCGATGGAATTTCTCATCGGCGATTACAATTACGAGGACATTCCCAAACCGCCGCCGGCTCCGCGTTGAAGACGAGACGGTCACGAGAACCAAATTGAAGGAGGCGCAGAATGGTTGAACTGAGAGGTGTGATCCCGGCGATCACCACGCCCTTCGGCGAGGACGGGTCGCTGGATTTGGACGGGTTTCGAAAGCTTGTCGATATCGTCATCGGCGACGGCGTGCACGGCATCGTGCCCAATGGCTGCACCGGCGAGTCCTGGGCTTTGAGCGATGATGAGCGGGCCGAGATTTTCAAGGCCACCGTCGAGGCTGCGGCGGGCCGTGTTCCGGTGGTTCCCGGCTGCGGCGCCATGTCGACGGCCGATGCCATCCACAAGGTCCGTCAAGCCGAGGCGGCGGGCTGCGACGCGGTGATGGTGCAGCCGCCATGGTACGTCATGCCCGGTCTTGACGAGGTGATGGATTACTACAAGAAGATCATCGCGGCCACCGAACTTCCGATCATGGCCTATAACATCCCCCGGCGCACCGGTATCTGCTTCACCGCCGACTTCGTCGACCAACTGGCCGACGAGCCCCGCGTCATTGCGCTGAAGGAGAGCTCCAAGAACTGGCTCTTGCTCTCCGAAATTATCCGCCGCTGCAAGGACCGCATTACGATCCTGGCCGGTTACGCGCCCCTGCTCGGCCTGGCGGCGATCAGCGAAGGTGCGCTGGGCTTCGTTGATTCGGCGGCGCCGGTGGTCGGCAGCCTGATGATCGACTTTTACGACGCGGCGAGTGCCGGCGATATCGAGAAGGCGCGTCCCTTGCAGGCCGAGTTGGCGAAGATTAACAAAGGAATGTTCGGCATCGGCACCTTCCCGGCCGCCAACAAGGCGGCGCTGGAAATGCTGGGTCGGCCGGGCGGTTGGCCGCGCGATCCGATCAAGCCGCTCAATGACGCCCAACGCGCCCAGGTACGCCAAGTCCTGATCACGGCCGGTGTTTTGCCTGTGGAGGACGCGCTCCGCGTCACAGCCTGACGGTGTCCGACCCCTACGATATTGCCGTCGTCGGTGGTGGTATCTCAGGCTCGACGGCGGCGCTTTACTTGGCCCGGGGCGGCATGCGCACCGTCGTGCTGGAGGCCAAGGGCCTGTGCCGCCAGGCCTCGGGCGTCAATGCCGGCACTCTGTCCATCCAGGTCAAGGAAGCGGAACTTATCCCCTATGCCATGCGCGCCTCGGAGCTGTGGGAGGCGGCGCCCCAGTGGTTGGGCGCGGACGTCGGCTTTCGCCGCCTCGGCGGTCTCACCTTGGCCTTCACCGATGCCGAGGCGGAGATGCTGAAAGACCGTATGGCCGATCGACAAGCGGCCGGGGCGCCGATCGAGTTCGTCGGTCTGAACCGGGCGCGCGAGATCGAACCGTCACTATCGGACCGTCCCGTCCTGGCATCATATTGTCCCCTTGACGGGTATTCGGACACAACACGCGCCGGCAAGGCCTATCGCGGCGCCCTTCTGCGAAGCGGGGTGGATCTGCGCGAGAACACGCCGGTAACGGGGATCGAACGCGAAGGCGCCGACTTCGCGATGCTGATCGCCAACGGCGTCGTCAAGGCCAGGCGCGTCGTGCTGGCGGGTGGCCTGTGGCTGTGCGGCATCATGGCTTGGTTCGGCTTTCGATTGTCCGCCGAATGCCGTATCAACCAGGTTTCGGCGACGGCACGCATGGGCCCGACCTTGCGCACAATCATCGGCATCGCCAACGGCTTTCTGTCGATCAAGCAGGTCGCCAACGGCACCGTGTTAATCGGCGGCGGTTGGCAAGGCATCGGCGATCTGGAACGGGGCGGCGTCGAGGTCATTCCCGGAAACTTGACCGCCAATATCCGCCTTGCCAGATACGCCGTGCCGGCCATGGCCCAGGCGCGCGTCGTCCGCACGTGGCTGGGCATCGAGGGCCACTCCGAGAACTACGTACCCCTGGTCGGACCCCTGCCCGGCGTCGAAGGTGCCTATGTTCTTGGATTGGTGCGCGGCGGTTACACCATCGGTCCCCTCGTCGGCAAGCTGCTCGCCGAGGCCATCTTGGGGTGCGAACCGGAACTGCCGCTGTTCGATCCAGCCAAGGCGCTACATCCGTTGGCCCGACCATGAGCGCAAACCGAGCCACGAACTTCGATACCGTCGTAGTCGGCGGCGGCATCTCGGGATGTACGACGGCGCTTCACCTGGCGCGCGGCGGCATGCGGGTGGCGGTGCTGGAGGCCGGCAGCCTGTGCCGCGCCGCCTCCAACGCCAATTCGGGCACGCTTTCCATGCAGATCAAGCGGGCCGCCCTGGTGCCATACTCCCTGCGCAGTTGGGAGCTGTGGAAGACGGCACCCCAATGGCTCGGCCGCGATGTCGGTTTCACCGTTCAGGGCGGCCTGACCCTGGCATTCGACGACGAAGAGGCCGAGATGTTGGAGACCCGCATGGGCGAACGGCGCGACGCCGGGGCGCCGATCGAGTTCATCGGCCTTGAACGCGCCCGGGAAATCGAACCCGGCCTGTCGCATCATGCCCGAATGATCGCCTACTGTCCCATGGATGCCTTTTCCGACACCCTCGTGATCGGGCAGGCCTACCGGACCGCCTTGGTTGCCGATGGGGTCGCCATCCACGAAGCAAGCCCGGTCGCCGGCATCGAAGGTGACGGTGACGGCTTCGCCATGGCAACCGTCGGGGGTGTTTTCAGCGCGCGCCGCGTGGTGCTGGCCGGCGGCGTCTGGCTGGGCCGCATGCTGGCCTGGTTCGGCCACGACGTCCCCGTCGTATGCGGCGTCGACATGGTCTCGGTCACCGAGAGCATGCCCCCGATCCTGCGTACCGTCATCGGCGCCGCCAGCGGGCTTTTGACCATCAAGCAGAAGGCCAACGGAACCGTGCTCATCGGTGGCGGCTGGAAGGGAATCGGCGATATCGACGTCGGCGGCGTCGAAGTCATTCCGGGCAATTTGATTGGCAACCTGCGCTTGGCGCATTATACCATTCCGGGATTGGCCGAGGCACGGGTGATCCGGACCTGGCTCGGCCTGGATGCCAATATGCCGGATTTCATGCCGCTCGTCGGTCCGGTGCCGGGGGCGGAGGGCGCCTTCGTGATCGGCTGTATTCGGGGTGGTTATACGATCGGTCCCTACATGGGGTGGCTTCTTGCCGAACGGATCTTGGGCCGCGAGCCCGAAATGCCCCTGTTCGACATGTCGCGCTACGCGAGGGATCGGCGCCAAGGCAAGGAACTGAAAGAGGACTGAGTAATGACTGCCACCGCCACTTCCCCTGTCCTGGCAAACGACTTCTATGCACCGCTTAAGGCCAGGGCGGCCGAGATCGAGGCGCAATACCGAAACCTGACGCCGGTCTCCGCCGGCCTTTTCGAGCAGTCGAAGGGGTTGTTCCCGGGCGGCTTTACCCGCGACGCCGTCATCCGCAAGCCCTATTCGCCGTTTATCGCCAAGGGCGAAGGGCCGATACTGACCGACAGCGACGGCCGCGCCATCGTCGATTTCTGGTTCAACGCCTCGTCGCTGCCGCTCGGCCACGCCGATCCACGGGTGGTTGCGGCGGTGAACCGCCAGTTGGGTCTGGGCACGGCCTATTTCGCGCCGACCGAAACCGAGCTCGCCCTGGCGCGCATCCTTTGCGAACGCCTGCCCTCGGCCGAGCAGGCGCGTTTCGCCAATTCGGGCAGCGAGGCGGTGATGATCGCCCTTCGCCTGGCGCGCGGCTTCACTGGACGCGACCTGGTGGTCAAGTGCGAGGGCAGCTATCACGGCGCCTATGACGACGTGCAGTGGTCGGTGGCGCCGGCCAAGGACAAGTTCGGCGCGCCCGACAGTCCGGTCCCGGTGCCCGATAGCGCCGGCCTGCCCGAAAGCAGCGACCGGATTCTGGTGCTGCCCTACAACAATCCCGAGATTCTGCGCCGCGAGGTGCGGGCGCGGGCCGACCGGGTCGCCGCCCTCATCATCGAGCCCCTGGCCAACCGCATGGGCCTTATCCCGCCCACGCCTGAATTCCTGGCCGCGGCGCGCGAACTGAGCGACGAGATCGGCGCCGTCTTGATCTTCGACGAAGTCATCGCCTTCCGCCTCGGCTATCACGGCGCCCAGGGCTTCGTCGGTATGACCCCGGATGTGACGACGCTGGGCAAGGTCATCGGCGGCGGTTTCCCGGTCGGCGCCGTTGTCGGCAAGACAGACGTCATGGCGGCCAGCGATGCCTCGCGCAGGGAGCGCGTCACCCACGCCGGCACCTTCAACGCCAATCCCGTTACCATGAGCGCCGGACGGGCGACCATGGAGGCCCTGACGCCTGATGTCTACGATTCGATCAACGCCAAGGGCGCCAAGATGCGGGCCGGGCTCGAGGCGGCGACAGCCGGCGTGCCGCTCACCATCACCGGGGCGGGGTCGTTCTTCAAGATCAACGCGACGGCTGAGGACATCACCGACTACCGCACCGCCGTCACCGTCGACGGTGCGTGGGAGGAGGTGCTGTCGCTCGGCTTGTTCAACGCCGGCTTTATGCTGACGCCGCACCTGCACGGCTGTTGCTCGGCCGTTACCACCGATGAGCAGATCGACGGTTTCCTGGCCGCTTTCACCGATTTAATTACGCCGTAGACGGGATGGGGGCGGCGTTCGACGGCAAAGTCTGCGTCGTCACCGGCGGTGGCACCGGTATCGGCGCCGAGATCGCGCGCCTCTTTGCCGCCGAAGGGTACCGGGTCGTGGTATCCGGACGGCGGCGCCAGCCTCTTGATCAGGTTGCGGCTGAAATCGATGGCCTCGCGGTTTGTGCCGATGTCTCCGACGAGGACCAGGTGCGGGCCCTCTTCGCCGCCTGCGATGAGGCCTACGGACGCCTCGACGTTGTGGTGAATAACGCCGCCGTCCGCGGCCCGGTGATGACGATAGAAGACATGGATGCCGCCGGCTGGGACGAAGCCATGGCGATCAACGTCACCGGGGTTGCGTTGTGCATCAAGCACGCCGTGCCGCTTCTGAAGCGCAACGGCGGGTCGATCATCAATATCTCGTCGGTGTCCGGTCTCAGGGGCAAGGCCACCCGCAGCCCCTATTCGGCCAGAAAGTTCGCCCTCAACGGCCTGACCCGGGCGGTTGCCTTCGAGGTCGGCGCCGACGGCATTCGCGTCAACGCGATTTGTCCCGGCGGCGTGACGGGCGAGCGCTTCGTGACCTCCCAGGCCATGCGCGCCAAGGTTTTGGGCACGACGGCCGAGGCGCTTATCCGCACTCAGTACGAAGAGCCGTCGGCGCTCAAACGCCTGGTCGAACCGGGGGAAGTGGCCCAGGCCGCCCTTTTCCTGGCCAGCGACTCGGCATCGGCGATCACCGGTGAGTTGTTGGTTGTCGATTGCGGGCGGATATGATGACGGCCGAGAAATCACTGACCGGCAAGGTCTGCGTCGTCACCGGTGCCGGCGCCGGTATCGGCGCCACCATCGCGCGCCGCTTCGCCGATGCCGGCTGGCGGGTGGTGGTGAACGACATCGACGCCGCGGCGGCCGAGGCGGTGGCCGGCGAGGTCTCGGGCCTGGCCCATGGCGGCGATGTTTCGGACGAGGCCGAGGTTCAAGCCCTCATGGAGGCCTGCCGGGCGACATTCGGAAGGCTCGACGTGTTGGTCAACAACGCCGGCGTGGCGGGGGCCAGGCGAAGCACCGAGGAGATGGAGGCGGCGGATTTCGCCCGTACCCCGGCTGTCAACCTGCGCGGCGCCATGCTGTGCATCAAGCACGCCGCGCCGCTTCTCAAACAAACGCGGGGCGCCGTCGTCAACCTCACCTCGCGCGGGGTACGCCCCGGACGGGGCGATTACGTGGCCAGCAAGTGGGCGCTCCTCGGCCTCACCCAGGCGGCGGCCCACGAGCTCGGCCTCTTCGGCGTGCGCGTCAACGCAATCGCGCCGGGGACCGTCAATACCGAAATGTCGCGCTTGAGCTTCGCCCAGGTGGCGCGCCGCGAGGGCCGCACCGCCGAGGAGGTTCTGAAGGCGCATTACCTGGACAAGACGGCGCTTGGGCGCATGGTCGAAACGGACGAGGTCGCCGCCGCCGCCCTCTTTCTGGCCGGCGAAGGGGCGGGGGCCATCACCGGCACCGAATTGGTGGTCAACGCGGGGCGGATGTAGAGCATTTCACGTTTGCTCGGCGCCAGCCCGCTCCCCTTCCCGGCCACCCAATGCCATTGTACGCTATGGGTGGCCGGGAGAGGGAGCGGGCCGTTGCCGGAACTTATTAGGCCATGGACTCATTAACACGTAGCCAAATTCGTATGGCGGCCAACTTTATCATGGCAAGGTAGTTGTCGGCATG
>JASLLZ010000004.1 GCA_030746775.1 Rhodospirillales bacterium
TCGCACGAAACTTCCTCTCTGCTGTCCTCATCGCCGCAATCGTCATATGGTGGATTAATTGAGTCTGGAGCCTAGCCCTTGCCCAGCACTTCGGGGTTGACCACCAGGTCGGGATCGAGGCGGCCGTCGAGACCGGCGAGGGCGTTTTCGGCCGTGGCGATGCCCATGCGCGCCCCGCATTCCTCGGTCAGACCGGCCGTATGGGGGCTCAGGATCACGTTGTCGAAGCCATAGAGGGGGTCGTCGGCGGGCGGCGGTTCGGGGGCGAAGACGTCGATGCCGGCGCCGGCAATGGCGCCCGATTTAAGGGCGGCGCAAAGGGCGGCGTGGTCGACCACCTCGCCCCGCGCCGTGTTGATGAGGATTGCGTCGGACCGCATGGCGGCCAGCTCGGCGGCGCCGATCATGCCTTCGGTCTCATCGGTACTGGGCACGTGGAGCGTGACGACGTCGGCGCGCCCCAGGGCATCCTTGAGGTCTTCCACCTTAGCGGCGCCGTTCTCGCCCATGGCGGCGGCGTCGACGTAGGGGTCGTAGGCCAGGACCTCCATGGCGAAAGGCTGGGCCCGTTTCGCCACCTCGCGCCCGATCCGTCCCAAACCGACGATGAGCAGGGTCTTTTGCAACACGTCGCGGGCGGCGAAGGCGGAACGCACCGCCCATCCCCCCTCGCGCACGGCGCGATCGTGGGCGAAGCATTGCTTGGCCAGGGCCAGCATCATGAACATCGCGTGCTCGGCGACCGTGGTAGCGTTGACGCCGCCGATCACCGCCACCGGCACGCCGCGCGCGCTCAGTTCCGCCACCGCCACGTCGTCATAGCCGACGCCGTGCACCGAGACGACGCGGAGGCGCCCGCCGGCCGCCGCCGCCTCGGCCGTCAGGCCGGAGCGCACGAGGACCGCGTCGGCCTCGGCGACGCGTGACAGAACCTCGGCCTGGTCGGGCGCTTCGAGCACCTCGATGGTGGCTTCGGCGCGGCCCTCCAGCAATTCCATGCCCTTGTCGTGAATACGTCCCGCGACCAGAATGTGTGTCATCGCTTTCCCCCATCGAAAATTATGCCCAGGGGAAAAAGCCTAGCCCATTTTCCGGCGGCGCGGTACTCGTGCCGACGATAGGCTCTTAAGCCGGCGCCCGGCCGTGCTATACAGGCGCCATGTCCGGCTCCCTCGACCCCCACCCAATCGCGCCGCCCGCCGCCGCCCATCTCGACGGCCTCAACGAAAGCCAGCTCGAGGCCGTCAGGGCGACCGAGGGGCCGGTCCTGGTGCTGGCTGGGGCCGGCACCGGCAAGACCCGGGTGCTGATCTCACGCCTTTCGCATATCCTATTGGAAGGCAAGGCGCGGCCTTTCGATATGCTCGCCGTCACCTTCACCAACAAGGCGGCGCGCGAGATGAAGGACCGGGTCGCCGGGCTCTTGGGCCGGCCGGTGGAGGGCTGGTGGATCGGCACCTTCCACGCGCTCAGCGCCCGCATCCTGCGCAGCCACGCCGAGGCGGTGGGCCTCAGCCCCAACTTCACCATCCTCGACACCGACGACCAGGAGAGGCTGTTGAAGCAGCTTTTGGAGGCCGAGGGCATCGACGTCAAGAAATGGCCGCCGCGCGTCGTGCTGGCCGTCATCCAGCGCTGGAAGGACCGCGGCCTGACCCCCGACAAGGTCACCGGCGCCGAGGGCTCGGAGGTCGCCGACGGCAAGGTCCTCGACCTCTATGGTCAATACCAGGAACGGCTCAGAACCCTCAACGCCGTCGATTTCGGCGATCTTCTTTTGTTGGCGCTGGAACTTTTCCAGGGCGACGCCGAGGTGCTGGAAACCTACCAGCGCAAGTTCCGCTATATCCTGGTCGACGAATACCAAGACACCAACGTCGCCCAGTACCTGTGGCTGCGCCTGCTGGCCCGCTCGCACGGGAATCTCTGCTGCGTCGGCGACGACGATCAGTCGATCTATTCGTGGCGCGGCGCCGAGGTCGGCAACATCTTGCGCTTCGAAAGCGACTTTCCCGGCGCCCGCATCGTGCGCCTGGAACGCAACTACCGCTCGACGCCCCACATCCTGGGCGCCGCCTCGGGCCTCATCGCCAACAACCAGGGCCGCCTTGGCAAGACCCTGTGGACCGAAGTCAATGAAGGCGAGAAGGTGCGCGTCAGGGGCGTGTGGGACGGCGCCGAGGAGGCGCGCCTGGTCGGCGACGAGATCGAGGCCCTGCACGCCAAGGACCAATCGCTGGACGAAATGGCGGTCCTGGTGCGGGCCGGCTTTCAGACCCGAGAATTCGAGGAACGCCTTATAACGCTCGGCGTTCCCTACCGCATCATCGGCGGCCCCCGGTTCTACGAGCGCATGGAAATCCGCGACGCCATCGCCTATTTCCGCGTCGTCGTCCAGCCGAGCGACGACCTGGCCTTCGAGCGCATCGTCAATGTGCCCCGGCGCGGCCTGGGCACGGCGACCTTGCAGACCGTGCATCGCCTGGCCCGCGCCGAGGGCATTGCGCTGACCCTCGCCGTGCGCCGCCTGATCGAAAGCGACGAGATCCGACCCCGGGCGCGCGCCAGCCTGGCGCGGCTAATGGTCGATTTCGAACGCTGGCGTTCGCTCCTCGACACCATGCCCCATGCCGAGCTGGCCGGCTTGATGCTCGACGAATCGGGCTACACCGAGATGTGGAAGAACCACAAGTCGATCGAGGCGCCGGGGCGCCTGGACAACCTCAGCGAACTGGTCGCGGCCCTGGCCGAGTTCGAAACCCTGGGCGGATTCCTGGAACACGTCAGCCTGGTCATGGAGAACGACGACAACGCCACCGACGACAAGGTCAACCTGATGACCCTGCACGGCGCCAAGGGGCTCGAATTCGACACCGTCTTCCTGCCTGGTTGGGAAGAGGGCCTGTTCCCCCACCAGCGCGCCCTCGACGAAGAAGGGGAGGCGGGCCTGGAGGAGGAACGCCGCCTGGCCTATGTCGGTCTTACCCGGGCGCGGCGCCGCGCCCTGATCACCTTTGCCGCCAGCCGGCGCATCTACAACCAATGGCAAAGCGCCCTGCCGTCGCGCTTTATCGACGAACTGCCCGCCGATTGCATCGATCATGTCGCCGAACCCGGCCTCTACGGCGGCCAGGGGGGTGGCGAGGACCGTTCGTGGCGCCGCCGCCAGCGCGCCGTCCCCTTGGCCGACGCGGCCCGGTTGGCGCCGCCCGGGGGCGGCGAAGAGGACCTGGCGGTGGGCTTGCGGATCTTTCACCAGAAGTTCGGCTACGGGCGCATCGCCGCCATCGACGGTGACAAGGCGGAGATCGACTTCGAAAAGGCCGGCCACAAGAAGGTGATGACAAGTTTCGTCAGCCGGGCGTGAGGGGCTGATTGTGCCAGGGGCGGCCCTTCGACTGGACGCCTTCGGCGCCCGCTCAGGGTAAGGTAAATGTGTCAGAATCAAGATACCCTCATGCTGAGCAGCGCCCCGAAGGGGCGCCTGTCGAAGCATCGGGCCAATCGGGTCCGGGGCGCTAAAGCGATGGCCGTCTCTCCCGGCCTGTGGCGGATGCGCCTCCATGTCGCGGGACAAGCGGCGGCTGCCTTCGCCGAGGTTCTTGAACCCCACGCCGGCAGTACGTCGTGGACCGAACCGGTCGGCGGCCGGGCGCTCGTCGAGGCACTTTCGGAAAACGAGCCCGACCGGGCGCTGCTTGAGGCGCTGCTCGGCGAGGTGGCGGCGGCCTTCGGTCTGGCGCCGCCGGCTCTCGACGTCGCCTGGCTGGCGGGGCGCGACTGGCTGGCCGAAAACCGGCTCGCCTTTCCGCCCGTCGAGGTCGGGCGCTACTTCATCCACGGCTCCCATTTTGGGGGGTCCGTGCCGGTGGGGCGGATCGGGCTTCGGCTCGACGCCGCCACCGCTTTCGGCTCGGGCGAGCATGGCTCGACCCGGGGCTGTCTCATGGCCCTCGACGGACTGGCTCGGAGACGCCGTTTCCGCAACGGCCTCGACCTCGGTTGCGGCTCGGGCATCCTGGCCATCGCCATGGCCAAGACCTGGGGCTGTCCGGTGGTCGCCGCCGACGTCGATGACGAGGCGGTGCGCGTCGCCGCCGACAACGCCAAACGCAACGGTGCCGCGGCGCTCATCCAGGTGGTGGCGAGTAACGGCTACCGGGCGCCGGCCCTGCGGCGGGGGGCACCTTTCGACCTGATCGTCGCCAACATCCTGGCGCGCCCGCTCGACCGCCTGGCAACAGGCCTCGAACGCCATCTGGCGCGGCGCGGTTTAGCCGTCCTCGCCGGCCTCTTGGAAGACGAGGCTGCCGGCGTGCTTTCAACCCACCGCCGCCGCGGCTTGCGCCTCGATCATCGCATCACCCTCGACGGCTGGACGACCCTGGTCCTGCGGCGGTGAGTTGGCAGCCTCTAACCTATGTGTTACACTATACATTGCAAATAACACATCGGAGCGCGCCATGCCCCAGACCACATTTACCTTCCGGGTCGATGACGAACTGAAGGCCGCTTTTTCCGAATCCGCGAAGGCCCAGGACCGCACCTCGGCCCAGCTCCTGCGGGTTCTCATGCGCGAATCAATACAGCGTCAGGAAGAAGAGCAGGCCCATGATCGCTGGTTTCGGGGCGAGGTCGAGCAGGGGATGCGCGAGGCCGACGATCCCGACGTGCCGCGCATTCCTCATGACGACGTGCGGTCGAACTGGCGTCGCCAGCGCGCCGAACTGGTGAGGCGCGCCGGCGCCAAGACGGCGTGAGGGTTGAGTGGCTGCCCGAGGCGGAGCGCAACCGCGAAAGTCAGATTGCCTATATCGCCCGGCGCAATCCGTGGGCCGCGATCGACTTGGGCGACGCGATCGAGGCCGCCGTGGCCCGGCTCGCCGAAAATCCTAAAAGCGCCCGGCCCGGACGGGTGGCGGGGACCCGAGAATTGGTCGTGACTGGAACGCCCTTCGTCGTTATCTATCGCGTCGAGCCAGCCGCCGTCGTCATTCTGCGCCTGTTGCATGGCGCACAAAGCTGGCCGCCAACGCCCCCCGGCCGGTGATCGCCAAGCTTGCCACGGGCGGCCGGCCCTGCTATTGGCACGGGCCGAAACGCCGAGGCCGGAAACCGTCATGCCGCAACTGAAGCTGGGAATCCCCAAGGGCAGCCTGGAGGCCGCCACCGTCGAGCTCTTCGCCGACGCGGGTTGGGCCATTTCGGCGCGCTCGCGCAACTATTTCCCGTCCGTCGACGACGACGAGCTGAGCTGCGCCCTGGTCCGTTCCCAGGAGATGGGGACCTACGTCGCCGACGGCGCGCTGGATGCCGGGCTGACCGGCCTCGACTGGGTGATGGAGACAGAGGCCGACGTGGAGACGGTCTGCGACCTGGTCTATTCCAAGGCCTCGGACCGCGTCGCGCGCTGGGTATTGGTGGTGCCCGAGGACTCGGCCGTCACCAAGGTCGAGGATCTCGAAGGCGGCAAGATCGCCACCGAGTTGGTCGGCTTCACCCGGCGTTACCTCGCCGAACGCGGCGTCAAGGCCGATGTCGAGTTCTCGTGGGGCGCCACCGAGGCCAAGGTGGTCGAGGGTCTGGCCGACGCCGCCGTCGAGATCACCGAGACCGGCAGCACCATTCGCGCCCACGGCCTGCGCATCGTCTGCGAACTGTTGCAAACCCACACCATCTTGATCGCCAACAAATCCGCCCTCGCCGATGCGTGGAAAAAGGCCAAGATCGACCAGATGGCCATGCTGCTGACCAGTGCGCTGACGGCCCGCGGCAAGGTGCTGTTGAAGCTCAACGCGCCGCCCGACAAGGTCGAGGCCATCGTCAAGCTGCTGCCCAGCCTCAACGCCCCGACCGTCAGCCACCTATACGAGACCGACTGGCTGGCCGTCGAAACGGTGGTCGAACGCGACCAGGTGCGCGCCCTGGTCCCCAAGCTCAACGCCGCCGGCGCCCAAGGCATCCTGGAACTGCCCATCCAGAAAATCGTTTAGGGCGTTATTGGTTTAGACGACCCTTTATTTCTTCCCAATCAAGGAGGACGCCATGACCATCACCCGCGTGCCCGGCAATCCGGGACGAAGCAAGTTCGTCGAATTCAACGGCGTGGTCCAAATGGTCGCCACCGCCGCCGACCGCTCCGCCGACCTCAAGGGCCAGACCGAGCAGGCTTTGGCGACCATCGACGCCCTTCTCATCGAGGCCGGCAGCCATAAGTCGCGCCTGTTGTCGGCGACCGTCTACATCACCGACATGGCGAACAAGGATGACATGCAGGATGCCTGGATGGCCTGGGTCGATCCCGAGGCCCGTCCCCTGCGCGCCTGTGTCGAAGTCGGCCTGGCCGGCGGCTGCCTGATCGAAATCGTCGCCCAGGCGGCCAAGTAAGACGCCGCCACCACGGTTGGCCGTGCGGCGGGCGCGGTCTATAACTCCTTGGACAACTTCACCGACAGTCCAAGGAGGAAACCAATGACCATCACCCGCACACCCGGCAACCCGGGACGGAGCCAGATCGTCGAATACAACGGAATGGTGATGTGCGTCGGCACGGCGCCCGACACCAGCCAGGGCATGAAGGGCCAGACCCAGCAGGTTCTGGCCAAGATCGACGAATACCTGGCCACCGCCGGCACCGACAAGTCGAAGCTTTTGAACGCCATGATCTACATCACCGACATGGACAAGTGGGAGGAGATGCAGGAAGCCTGGATGGAATGGGTCGATCCCGACAACTGCCCGACCCGGGCCTGCGTCCAGGCGGTCCTGGCCAACGACTTTCTTGTGGAGATCGTGGCGACGGCGGGGAAATAGGGCGGCCCCGTGATCGCCCGGCAGGGCATGGCGGGCCGGGGTCTCCCCGCGCTTGGTCTTGCCGCCCTGGCCGCCCTGGTCCTCGCCCTCGTCCTGGCCCTGGTTGGGCCGGTCCGCGCCCTGACCTTCGACGAGGCGCGCCACCTGTTGAGCCGCACCGGGTTCGGCACGCCAAGCGCCGCCGGCGTCACCGCCCTGATGCCCCTCGATCACGCGGCGGCGGTGGACCGCCTGCTCGGCGGCCTCGGCGCCGAACCGGTGACGCCGCCGCCGCCCCGGGTCGGGGAAAGGCCGCCGCCGCCCGCCGCCTGGGCGGCGCTTTCGGCGGCCGAGCGGCGGGCCTTGCGGACACGAAGGAGCGAGCGCGGTAGCCAACTTCGGGAATGGTGGCTCGGCGAGATGCTGGAGACCCCCTCGCCGTTGACCGAACGCCTGGTCCTGTTTTGGCACAACCACCTTCCCTCTTCCCTGCGCCAGGTCAAGTGGCCGGCCTACATCTACCGCCAGAACGCGACGTTCCGGCGCCACGCGGCGGGCAATTACGCCGACCTCCTGCGCCAAGTGGCCAAACAGCCGGCCATGCTTCTCTATCTCGACGGCCAGACCAACCGCGCCGGCAACCCGAACGAGAACTTCGCCCGCGAATTCCTTGAGCTGTTCACCTTCGGCGAAGGCCTGGTCTATACGGAGGGTGACATCCGCGAGGCGGCCCGCGCCTTCACCGGTTGGCGGATCGACCCCGAGAGCGGCGGTTTTACCTTCGCAGGCGCCCTGCACGACGGCGGCATCAAGACCTTCATGGGACGCCGGGGTCCCTTCACCGGCGACGACATCATCGATATCGTGCTCGACGAACCGCGTGTCGCCCGGCACATCACCGAGAAGCTGTGGCGTATCTTTATCTCCCCTTCCCCGGACCCCACCGAGGTTGGCCGGCTGGCCACGCAATTCCGCCGTTCGGGCCATGCCCTCGGACCTCTGTTGAAGGGGCTTTTGACTTCGCCCCATTTCCTCAATCCGGCCAATCGGGGCGTCCTCGTCAAATCGCCTATCGACCTGAGCGTCGGAACCTTGCGCGTGTTGCGGCTCAGGCCCGACGACAAGGCCTGGTTGGCGTCGTTCAACCGCCGCCTCGGCCAGGACGTCCTCGACCCGCCCAATGTCAGGGGGTGGCTGGGGGGGACGACCTGGATCACTTCGGCCACGCTGCCGACGCGCCACGCCTTCCTTCTCGACCTTTGGCAAAGCGTGGAAAAGACGGCGACGGCCGCGGCGGACCGGTTGGCGCCTTTGCTTTTGCCGCTGCCGGCGGCGGAGCCGGCGCCGGCCGGCGAAGGGCCTCACGCGCGCCTGCGCCGCCTGTTGCTCGATCCGGCGTTTCAACTGAAGTGAAGAGAGGGCCCGTGAACCGCCGCCATTTCCTGAGCCTTGCCACAGCACTTCCCATGGCGCTGATCCCTTTCCGTTCGCCCCTCGGCGGCGCCCGTTGGGATCGGACCTTGGTGCTGGTCGAACTGTTCGGCGGCAACGACGGCCTCAACACCGTCGTGCCCTATACCGACCCCGAATACCACCGCCTGCGCCCGACCCTGGCCATCGGCCGCGACCGCGTCCTCCCCCTCGACGAACGGCTCGGCTTCCATCCGTCCCTGGCCCCCCTGATGGGGTTGTGGCGCGGCGGCGAATTGGCGGTGGCCCTCGGCGTCGGCTATCCCGATCCCAACCTCTCTCACTTCCGCTCGATCGACATCTGGGACACCGCGTCGGACGCCGCCGAGACCACCCGGCAGGGTTGGGTCGCCCGGCTTTTGGAGGAATCGCGGCCGACCGGGAGCTTCGATGCCGCCGGGGTGGTGCTCGGACGCAACTCCCTCGGTCCGCTGGCCAACCGCGAGCCGATCGCCCTCAGTCTCGACGATCCGCACCGATTCGTGGCCGAGGCAGGGCGGATGGAAGAAACGCCCGGGCGGGCGGTCAATCCCGCCCTCGCCCACGTCACCGGTGTTCACCAACGCTCGCTTCTCGGTGCCCGTGCCTTGAGCGAACGAAATCTCGGAGCCGTCGAAGCCGGCGCCGAATTCCCCTTGAGCCCCTTTGGCCGACGGCTGGAGACGGTGGCGCGTCTGCTGGCCAGTGGTCTCGCCGTGCCAGTGGTCAAGGTCTCGCTCTCCGGCTTCGACACCCACGCCGCTCAGGCCGGAGTCCACGGACGGTTGCTGCGCCAGTTGGCCGACGCCCTGGCCGCCTTCGCCGCCGCCATGAAGGCTCATGGCCTGTGGGAAAGGGTGCTGGTCATGACCTACGCCGAGTTCGGCCGCCGCGTCGCCGAGAACGGCAGCCTGGGCACCGACCACGGCACGGCGGCGCCCCACTTCTTGCTTGGCGGCCGGGTCCGGGGCGGCCTCTACGGCGCCCAGCCGCCCCTCGACGACCTCAGTGACGGCAACTTGGCCTATCGGCTCCACTTCCGCAGCCTCTATGCCACCGCGGCCCGCGAATGGTGGGGTGTGGAAACAAGTTTCATCGCCGAGGAGGGGCTGGGCTGCATCGTCTGACAGGCCGCTTTTACCGGGACACGGCCGGCGCCGGCGTTTACCCGGCGCCCATCGGCGTGATAGGATGGGGCGGCCATAAGAAAGGGGTTCCGTTGCTGCTCCTGCCCCGTTGGCGGCGGGATCGGCAGTGAACCGTGGAGCGGGGTGGGTCGATGCTTTTCGAACGCCACGGCGTGTCTCGGGATGACGCGGATTTCAAGCCCCCTTGGAAGCGCCTCGCGGGAACGCTTCTCATCGTGCTTGCCATGGCCGCGAGCGTGGCCGCCGTCTCGCTCGCGCCGCCCCTCGTCGGCCCAGCCCTGGCCTTCGGCGACGAGGGCGGTGACGACGACGGTGACGACGGCGATGACGGCGGAGGCGGCGACGGCGACGGCGGCGAGGATGCCGGCGCCAGCAGCGACGATCCGCCGCCGGGCTTCAGTCCCAAGCTGAAACTGGTGCCCTGGCTGGCCGGAGAGTGGTCGAGCGACGGGTCGGGGGAAAAGGCCCTGCGTAACCTTCTGAGCCAAATCAGAAAGGTGCAGCTGAGGCTGCCGGCCCAACGCCGCATGCAGCTCACGCCGTTCGAACTGAGGCAATTCGAGCTGTGGCAGTTCTCCTTGATGGTGTTCGATCTCAGGATGTTTGATCTGTGGCAATCGGACCGGCCATTCGGCAATCTGACCTTTTCGCGACCGCAACTAAGAATGCTCGGGGACGTTCTGGCCAATCGGGACCGCCCGACACTGAGGACGGAATTCTTCCAATTCTTCCGTGGAGAGCCCTTCCAAATGAGGTCGACGACCGACATCCGCCGTCAGGGCGAGTTGTCGCTGTCGGAACGCCAGAGAGAATTGTTGCGCTTGAGCGAGGAACAGAGAGAGAGACTGAGGGAGAGGGACAGTGCGTGGGAAGGTGCGCGCGATGACCTGACCCATTCGTCAATCCCCTCGCCGACGGCGCTGTCGAGAACGGCGCCCCAACAGGCGCGCCAGCAACCGGCGAAGGCGGCCTCTCTCCGCGACTCGGCGGCGACCGCCAAGCAGGTGCAATTCCTTGCAGACTCTGCGCGAATCCATATTCGCAACGGACAATTCGCTACGGCCCTCGATCTGACCCGCGAGGCGCTGGCGCTTCAACCCCAAAATCCCATGCTCCGCGCCGACTTGGAGTACCTGGAATACGCCAAATGGTATTCCCAGCAGACGCAGCCCCTGGGATCTTTGGACCGCTATGCCAGGTCCAATGCGACGGATTTGATCCTCGACGCCCTGGATTCGACAAAAAAAGGCAACCTTATCGGCGCCATCGCCTATCTTGAGGACCAGATGCTGAGGCACGAAGGGGATACGACCTACGCGTTAAGTGCCCTTAGTTACCTAGAGGGACTCTACCAATCCTATGTATACATCGGCGAGGCCGCACTGGGGGCACAGAAAAGACGGGAAGAGCGGGAAAGGGCAAAGGCCTGGGCAATACAGGCGCGGGGAAGAAAATTGTTCGATCCGACGGCCAATGACAGTTTTAAACTTCTTCAGTACCGCATGACCCCACCGGAAGAGAAGCCGGTGCTGGATATCATCGCGGAACTGTTCGTGAAAGGATTTCTGAAAACGGGAGAACTGTTCGAGAAAGCGACTAAACCTTTTTATCGCAAACAGACCGAGTCGTTGGTCTCGCTCTCCGATCCGACCAACAAAAACCTGCTCAGCCCACCGCCTCCGATCCAACCTGATTTGGCCTGGAGGTGGGAGGAGAAAACGCGGCCACGTCTCGTGGGAACGCGTACTAGGCGGAGCCGCGCCATCTCCGAGGCGGCAAAACGGGCTACCACCTACGTCGAGCTAATACGCCATCTGGAAGAACAGGCTGCCGAGACACGGGCAGTCGACCACGAATCCTATGGTCCAGACGACGCCGCCCATGCGATCAGCTATCTGCAGGGCCAGGCCGCCTACTTCGATTTACTACTTGACGCTTACCGGTAAAACTAAACCCCACTTGTTTTCCCCGATTGTGACACGAACGGCCCGGGACCGCCTTGGTGGGTGCGGCTGGGATCGAACCAGCGACCTCTCGCCTGTGAGACGAGCGCTCTCCCGCCGAGCTACGCGCCCTCCGGCGGTGGCGACGGTCCTCCTTCGCGTGTCCCGTTACGTGCCGCCGAATCGGCGTCCGGGTGCATGTGGACGACCAAGATGGCGCCATGCTCGGCGACCAGCGCGTAAAGGCGGCGGACCGACGATGCGTCGCCGCGCGCCCGGAAAGGCCGACCAGGCCAAGCGGCTGTCCCGCCTTCACCGACTCTCCCTTCTTCACCGCGATGCTGCCTTGTAGCATGTGGCAGTATTGGGTTGCCCAGCCTTTCCCGTGCGTGATCCGAACGCCGTTGCCGCACTCCTTGCCCTTGACCGCCTCTTGGCCGATCTTGCGCAGGTTGACGTCCTTCATGCCGTCCCGCGTGCCGGCGACAAGGCCCGGCGCCGCGGCGCGCACGATAACGCCGGCCCGCATGACGGCAAGGTCGCGAATGGCGAAATCGGTGCCCTTGTGGCGGTTGCCGGGCGGCGCGTTGTAGGTCGCCTTGCCGCACATGTAATCCCTGAGCCCGGTGGTCGGGTCGTGATCGACGTAGTTGACGATCCAGCAGTCCTTGCCCGGCTCACAATCGATGGGCAGGTCCATTCGAAAGGGCTCGGCGGCGCGCGGCGGCGACGGCCCCAGGGCCACCAACCCAACCAGACAAAGGATAAACCGACATGCCGATCGTCTTGCCATGTCCCCTTGAATATCAGGTTCGCCGACGTTTGGAAACGGCACCGCGCCGATGGCCGGCGGATCGGCCACAGCCTTGTTGCCGGCCCCGCCCCGGCAGGGTAATATTGCGGCGCAGTATAATTGTTTGCATTGCACCATTGAGGACAAGGGATGACGCCATGAATAACCCCTCGGACCCGGCCGTCGACGCGGACGGCATCGGCGCGTTGCACGGCTATGCCTTCGAGGACCTGCGCGAGGGGATGACCGCCGACTATTCCAAGACCATCACCGAAGCCGACATCGTCCATTATGCCGACATTACCGGCGACGTGAACCCGGCTCATCTTAATGACGCATACGCCGCCGCCACCATGTTCAAGGGCCGCATCGCCCACGGCATGCTGACCGCCGGCCTGATCTCGACGGCCATCGGAACCAAGCTGCCCGGACCGGGCGCCATCTACGTCGGCCAGACCCTGCGCTTCAAGGCCCCGGTAAGGATCGGCGATGAGGTCGTGGCGCGGGTCACGGTGGGCAAGCTGAACGCCGGGCGGCGGTTCGTCGAGCTGAAGACCACGTGCAGCGTCGGCGAGACCACCGTGATCGACGGCGAGGCCACGGTGATGGTGCCGGCGCGCGACTGATCCTTGCGGCCGGCGACGGCAGGGGCGGGCGGAAGCGATCTCTTTGTTGTTTCCCCTTGACCCTTTCCCGGGGCGCTGACACCTTCGTGCCGCCATGCGGATATTTCACCATTTCAACGACCTGCCGGCCGATGTCCGGGGCGCCGCCGTCGCCATCGGCAACTTCGACGGCGTCCACCGGGGCCATCGGGCGGTGATCGACGAGGCCGGGCGCATCGCCCGCGCCGCCGGCCTGCCGTGGGCGGTGCTGACCTTCGAGCCCCACCCCCGAAGCGTCTTCAAACCCGGCATCGAGCCCTTCCGCCTGACTCCCTTTCCCGCCAAGGCGCGCCATATCGCGGCCTTGGGCGTCGATTGCCTGGTCGTCCTCGCGTTCGACCTTCCCTTCTCGCGCCGGCCGGCAAATCAGTTCGTCGACGATGTCCTGGTCCGGGGTCTCGAGGCGCGCCACGTGGTCTCGGGTTACGATTTCGTCTTTGGCCACGACCGCGTCGGAAACTGCGAGCTGCTCTTGCAAATGGGGGCGCGGGCCGGGTTCGGGTTTACCTCGGTCTCGGCGGTCGTCGACGAGGCCGGCGAAATCTATTCCGCCACCCGTGTGCGCGAAGAACTGGCGGCCGCCGATCCGCGCGCCGCGGCGCGCCTGCTGGGCCGCTGTTTCGAGATCGAGGGACGCGTTGAGCACGGCGAGAAACGAGGCCACGCGGTCGGCTTTCCGACGGCCAACATGCACCTCGATGAATTCTTGCGGCCGGCAAAGGGCGTATATGCCGTTCGCGCCAGTGTCGGCGAGGGTCCGGCCCCCCAATGGCGCGACGGCGTCGCCAATCTGGGCCATCGGCCGACCTTCGCCGGCGACGACCTGATCCTGGAGGTCCACCTGTTCGATTTCGACGGCGATCTCTACGGCCAACATCTGCGAATCGCCCTGGTCGACTATCTGCGCCCGGAAAAGAAGTTTGACGGACTTGATGATTTAAAGGCACAAATCGTCCGCGACATCGAGGCGGCGCGGGGCATCCTCGGCGTCATTGAGGATGCCGCCGAAGCCACCAGTGCTTCGCGACAACAGCGCCAGCGAGCCGAAAAATGACCACCAATTACAAACCGACCCTGTTCCTGCCCCGCACCGACTTTCCCATGAAGGCGGGCCTGTCCCAGCGCGAGCCCGAGACCCTGGCGCGCTGGGAAAAGATCGACATCTACCGCCGTCACCGCGAGCAGGCCAAGGGCCGGGAAAAATTCATCCTCCACGACGGCCCGCCCTATGCCAACGGCCACCTGCACATCGGCCATGCCCTGAACAAAATCCTCAAGGACGTGATCACGCGATCCGAGCAGATGCGCGGACGGGATTCCAATTACGTCCCCGGCTGGGACTGTCACGGCCTGCCCATCGAATGGAAAATCGAGGAAGCCTACCGCGCCCGGGGCGAGGACAAGGACGCGGTGCCAATCGTCAAATTCCGCCAGGAGTGCCGTGAGTTCGCCGACAAATGGATCGCCGTGCAGAGCGAGGAGTTCAAGCGCCTCGGCGTGGTCGGCGACTGGTCCAACCCCTATACCACCATGAGCTTCGCCGCCGAGGCCCAGATCGTCCGCGAACTGGGGAAGTTCCTGATCAACGGCTCGCTCTACAGGGGCGCCAAGCCGGTTCTCTGGTCGGTGGTCGAAAAGACGGCCCTGGCCGAGGCCGAGGTCGAATACCATGACCATACCTCGACGACGATCGCGGTCCGCTTTCCCGTCGTCGAAGCCCCGTCGCCCGAGCTTGAGGGGGCGGCCGTCGTTATCTGGACGACGACGCCGTGGACCATTCCCGGCAACCGGGCCGTCGCCTTCGGCCCCGACTTCGACTATGGGGTCTACGAGGTAAAGGCCGTCGCCGAGGACAGCCGCGCCGCCGCCGGCGAACGCCTGGTGGTCGCCCAGAAACTGGCCGAGACCATGCGGACCCAGGCCGGCATCGTCGAATGGGACCTGGTCGCCCCGGTGACCACCCTGGAGGGAACGGTCTGCCGACACCCCTTGGCCGGCCAGGGCTATGAATTTCCGGTGCCGCTTCTGGCCGGGGACTTCGTCGACATGGAAACCGGCACCGGCTTTGTCCACATCGCCCCCGGCCACGGCGCCGACGACTGGGAACTGGGCATTGCCCACGGCTTGGCCGTACCCGAAACGGTGGACGGCGACGGTCTATTCGTCGACACCGTGCCGCTGTTCGCCGGCCAGCACGTTTTCAAGGTCAACCCCGAGATCGTCCAGGCCCTTGACGACGCCGGGGGGTTGTTGAATTCGGGCACCTTGGTCCACAGCTATCCCCATTCGTGGCGTTCCAAGGCGCCGCTTATCTTTCGCAATACCCCCCAATGGTTCATCTCCATGGAAAAGACGGGGCTGCGCGCCACCGCGCTCAAGGCCATCGACGCCACCCGTTTCGTGCCGGCCTCGGGGCAGAAGCGCCTCAACGGCATGATCGAGACGCGGCCCGACTGGTGCGTGTCGCGCCAACGCGCCTGGGGCGTGCCGATCGCCGTCTTCGTCGACAAAAGCACCGGTGAGCCCCTGCGCGACGAGGCGGTTTTGGAGCGCATCGCGGCCGCCGTCGAGGCGGAAGGCGCGGACATCTGGTTCACCTCGGAGCCGTCGCGTTTCCTGGGCGAGGGCCGGGATCCCGAGGACTACGAACAAGTGATGGATATCCTCGACGTGTGGTTCGAATCGGGGACCACCCACGCCTTTGTCCTCGAGGAGCGTGCCGACCTGCAATGGCCGGCGTCCCTCTACCTGGAAGGGTCGGACCAGCATCGCGGCTGGTTCCATTCGTCGCTTTTGGAATCGTGCGGCGCCCGGGGCCGGGCCCCTTACGAGACCGTGCTGACGCACGGTTTCGTCATGGGCGAAGACGGCCAGAAGATGTCCAAGTCGTTGGGCAACATCGTCTCACCCCAGGACGTGGTCGAAAAGCACGGCGCCGACATCCTGCGTCTGTGGGTGGTCGGTTCGGACTATTCCGAGGACCTGCGCCTGGGCGCCGAGATCGTCAAGCACCACGCCGACATCTATCGCCGACTGCGCAACACGCTGCGCTTCCTGCTGGGCAACCTGAACGGCTTCTCGCCGGCCGAGCGCCTGGCCGACGCCGAGATGCCGGAACTGGAACGCTGGGTCCTGCACCGGCTGTGGGAACTGGACGGGGCGGTGAGAAAGGCTTGCGACGACCTGGAATTCCATCCCCTGTTCACCGAGCTGCACGCGTTCTGCGCCGTCGATCTGTCGGCTTTCTATTTCGACGTGCGCAAGGATAGTCTTTATTGCGACGCAGCCTCTTCGAGGCGCCGGCGCGCGGCGCGCAGCGTCTTGGACCGGGTGTTCGATTATCTTACCGCCTGGTTGGCGCCGTTCATCTGCTTCACCGCCGAGGAGGCCTGGCTGGCCCGCAACCCGGGCGACGAGGAAAGCGTGCACCTGCGCCTCTTCCCCGACGTCCCGCGGGACTGGCGCGACGACGCCCTGGCCGCCAAGTGGGGCCGTATCCGCGAACTGCGCCGGGTCGTGACCGGGGCCCTTGAGGTCGAGCGCGCCGAAAAGCGCATTGGATCGAGCCTCGAAGCCCACGCCGAGGTGTTCGCCACCGCCGGCGACACCGACATCCTGGAAAGCATCGACCTGACGGAAATCGCCATTACGTCGGGCGTCACCCTGAGCAACAAGGCCGTCCCCGCCGACGCCTTCACCATCGACGACGTTGCCCTCGTCGGCGTCGTCGTCAGGCGTGCCGAAGGGCAAAAGTGCGCGCGCTGCTGGAAGGTCCTCGAAGAGGTCGGCACGGACGCCGATCGCGCGGACGTCTGCGGCCGCTGCGCCGACGCCGTCCGGCACTTTCAACCACCGTCCGATTGAAGCGGCCATGACCCGGGGCGCGATGAGGGCCGACGGCGCTGCCAAGGTGGGGATTGCCGTGGCGATCTTGGTCGTGGCCCTTGATCAAGCCTCCAAGTGGTGGATGCTGGAACACGTGATGCGCCCGCCCAGGGTTATCGAGTTGACCGGTTTTTTCAATCTGGTCATGGGCTGGAACCGGGGCGTCAGCTTTGGCCTGTTCAACACCAATTCGCCTTACAACGCCTGGGTTTTGTCGGCCATCGCGCTGGTCATCGTGATGGCGCTGGCGGTCTGGCTCCGGCGCGCCCGAAGCCCCTTGCTGGCGGCCGCCCTCGGCCTGGTCATCGGCGGCGCGCTGGGCAACGTGGTCGATCGGCTGCGTTTCGGCGCCGTTTTCGATTTCTTGGACCTCCACGCCGCCGGCTATCACTGGCCCGCTTTCAACCTGGCCGACAGCGCCATCACCGTGGGCGCCGTCATGTTGGTCGTTGACTCCTTGTTCGCGCGCCCGGAAAATCATAATGGTAAGGGCGACGGGTCGAGCGGATCCGAAAAGGGGGCGAACGGCGGACCATGAACAAGTCGGGCTTGATAATCGCGCTATCCGTCTCGGCGACTCTGCTTGGCGGCTGCGAAGATGTGCGCTCGGCCTTGGGACAGACCAAATCCGCGCCCGACGAGTTCGCCGTCTATTCGCGGGCCCCCCTCAGCCTGCCGCCCGATTACGGATTGCGGCCGCCGGCGCCGGGCTCCTCGCGCCCTCAGGAGGTGGAACCGCGCAGCAATGCCCGGCGCGCCGTGCTCGGCGCCAAGGGCGCGCCAAAGGCCGGCGGCGCCCCGCCGGCGGGAAGCAGTCCCGGCATTCAGGTCCTGCTTAGGAATTTGGGGACCGAGAACGCCAACCCCAACATCCGCGCCACCATCAACCGCGAGACCACCATCTTGGCCGAGGAGGACGAGTCCTTCGCCGAATCCATCATGTTCTGGGGCACGCCGACGAAATACGGGACGGTGGTCGATCCGACGAAGGAAGCCAAGCGGATCCGGGAAAACCAGGCCTTGGGACGCGCCATCACCGAGGGCGAGGTGCCAACCATCGAGCGCAAGCGCGAGGCACTCTTGGAAGGAATATTCAATTAGTGTCCCGATCCGCGGCCGGCTTGGCCGTCAATAGCTTGATGATGTCCTTATAAAGAAACTTCTTTTCCACCAGATCCAATCCGGCGGCATTCAGATACTGTTCCGTATGGCGGTCGAACGCGGCGCCGTAGGCAAGGTGGACCCACGGCGCCCACAATTTCATCATCAAGCGCCGCCACGGATTTTCCGAAAGGGCGTATTCCAGAATGTGAATCGTGCCGCCGGGGCGGCAGACCCGGCACAGTTCTTCAAGGGCGGGCTGTTGATGTTCGGCGTCGAGTACGCAAAAAAGAAACGTCGAGATAATGCCGTCGAAACTGTCATCGGCGAAATCCATCTCCATCACGTTCATCTCGCGCAGATCGACCGCCGTGCCAAGATTCTCCTTGCGCCACCGGGCGCGGCCCAGCATGGCCGGGCTGAGGTCGATGCCCGTAACCTTGGAGGCCTCAGGATAGAAGGGAAAATTACGCCCCGTGCCAACCCCGGCATCGAGCAGATCGCCGCGCAGCCCCTCGAACAACACTTGGCGCAAAGGCTTGTAGCGAACATGTTCGAAAGGCAGGTCGAGGATGTCATAGAGCCGGGCAATCCGGCGATAGGTTTTCTGTTTGCTTATGATAAAGCCTCCACGATGCGCTAGTATTGCACCATATTATGATGATATCCCGGCACCCTATCCCCATAGGCTGACATGGGGGAAGGTCTTGGGCTGGGGCGTGGCGTCGTCCGTCACGGGTCTGTGATTTCTTCACCGACCAAACCGGGAGTAGAGTGCGAAGCCCCGGCCAACGACCGGCAAGGCGGAGCAGGGACGAGAGGTAAACGGAACGGCTATGACGCTGGGGCACAAACTTTCGCGCGCCATGGGGCTTATCGCCTTCGTCCTCGCGCTGGGCGGGGCGGGTTCGGCGGCCGACGGCGGCGTTTTCAACCCGCAAACCTTCACCCTGGCCAATGGCATGCAGGTGGTGGTGGTTCCCAATCACCGGGTTCCGGTGGTCAACCACATGGTGTGGTACAAGGTCGGCTCGGCAGACGATCCGCCGGGCAAGTCAGGCATCGCCCATTTCCTCGAACACCTGATGTTCAAGGGCACCAAGACACTGGCGTCCGGTGAGTTTTCGCGCCGGGTGGCGCGCAACGGCGGACGCGAGAACGCCTTTACCTCGACCGACTACACCGGCTATTTCCAGACAGTGGCATTGGATCGTCTGGAACTGGTCATGGGCATGGAGGCCGACCGCATGACCAATCTGGTGCTCACCGAAGAGGACGTGCGGACCGAGCGCCTGGTCATCTTGGAAGAACGCCGCCAGCGCACCGACAACGATCCCGCCGCCATTCTCAGCGAACACGTCAACGCCGCCCTTTACGTCAACCACCCCTATCGCAATCCGGTGATCGGCTGGGAACACGAGATCGAGGGTCTTGACCGCCAGTCCATCTTGTCGTTCTACCGCCAGCGCTATGCCCCCAACAACGCCATCTTGGTGGTCTCCGGCGACATCACGGCGGATCGCCTGCGCCCCCTGGCCGAAAAGCACTATGGCGCCATCCCGAGCGCCCGGACGCCGCCCCGGACGCGGCCCCAGGAACCGCCGCACCGGGCGGCGCGTGCCGTCGTGCTCAAGGATGCCAGGGTGCGCCAACCGTCGTGGAGCCGATCCTATTTGGCGCCCAGTTACTCCGCCGGCGCCACCGAACACGCCTACCCGTTGCAGGTCTTGGCCCAGGTCCTCGGCGGCGGAGCCACCAGCCGCCTCTATCGCTCCTTGGTGGTGGAGAGCAAGCTGGCATCCTCGGCGGGCGCCTATTACGGCGCCGGCCGCCTGGGACCGTCGGCGTTTTCCGTCTACGCCAGCCCCCTCCCCGGAATCGGGGTCGACGTCCTGCAAAAGGCCGTCGAAGAACAGCTGGAACGGCTCTTGAAGGACGGCATCGGCGGCGACGAAGTCGAACGCGCCAAGAGCCGCATGCGCTCGCGCGCCATCTATGCCCGCGATTCGTTGCGGGCGGGAGGGCGCGTCCTCGGTTCCGCCCTGGCGGCGGGGCGCTCGATCGAGGATGCGGAAGCCTGGCCCGAACGGATTGGCGCCGTCACCGTCGGGGAAATAAACGCCGCGGCCCGGGCCGTGCTGCGCGACGCCGGCTCGGTCACGGGACGGCTGCTGCCCCAGGACCAGTCATGAGAAAAGGGTCAGGGCCATGATCATCGGCGCTTTTCGCCGTTGCCTGCCGGCGACGGTGCTCCTCATCGCCCTCCTCGGCGCGCCCGCCCGGGCCATCGAGGTGCAACGGGTGATCTCGCCGGGGGGCATCGAGGCTTGGCTGGTCGAGGACCACACCAATCCCCTCGTCGCGCTGCGCTTCGCCTTTCGCGGCGGCGCCGGCCTCGACCCCATGGGCAAGGAGGGCCTGGCCGATCTGGTCTCCTCGCTGCTCGACGAAGGTGCGGGAGACCTCGACTCCCAGGCCTTTCAGGGGCGCCTCGAAGACATGGCGATCACGCTGCGTTTCGATGCCGGTTACGATACCTTTGGCGGCCGGCTAAGGACGCTTAGCGCCAACCTCGGCGAGGCCTTCGATCTGCTGCGCCTGGCCCTGACGCTGCCCCGCTTCGACGACGAACCGGTCGCCCGCATTCGCGGTCAGATCCTGACCATGATCCGGCGCAATTTGGAAGACCCGGACGTTATCGCCGGGCGTACCTTGCGCCGCGCCCTTTTTCCCGACCACCCCTACGGGCGGCCGGTCATGGGAACCGATGACAGCATCAAGTCGATCGCCGCCGCAGACCTGAAACGCTTCGTCGCCGAACGCCTGGCGCGCGACAATCTTGTCATCGGGGCGGTCGGCGACATTGACGCGGACCAACTGGCGACCCTGCTGGACAAGACCTTCGGCGGGCTGCCCGGCCAGGCGGCGCCGTGGCAACTGCCCGAGGTAACGCCCGCCGCCACCGGGCGCACCATCGTGGTCAGGAAGGCGGTGCCGCAAAGCGCCATCCTCTTCGCCCAGGCCGGCATCAAACGCGATGACATTGATTTCTATCCGGCCTATGTCATGAACTACATCCTCGGCGGCGGCGGCTTCACGTCGCGGCTGTATAGCGAGGTGCGCGAAAAGCGCGGCCTTGCCTATTCGGTTTACACGACCCTCACGCCTCTTGAGTCATCGGCCCTACTCCAGGGCGGCGCCGGCACCGCTAATGCACGCGTCGCCGAGACCTTGGGCGTCGTCCGCGCCGAATGGCGGCGCATGGCCACGGGCGGTGTCGACGAGACCGAGCTGGCCGACACCAAGACCTACCTCACCGGTTCGTTCCCGTTGCGCTTTTCGTCCAGCGGGCGCATCGCCGCCATCCTGACCGCCATACAACTCGACAACCTCGGCATCGATTTTCTGCAACGCCGCAACGGCTATGTCGAGGCGGTGACCGGGGACGACGTCAACCGTGTGGCGCGGCGGCTTTTGGACGCCAAGGGGCTGACCACCGTCGTCGTCGGCCAGCCCGAGGGGGTATCCAGCCTCCGCCAACCCTGACCGCCGGGCATTGAGCGCGTCCCCCGCCTGGGCCACAATGGAGCGATGGCAGGCCATTGTTCCGAACCCTCCCGGAGCCAACCCGTGGTGGTCATTGCCGGGCCGACGGCGAGCGGCAAATCGGCCCTGGCGCTGGACGCGGCGGAGGCCTTCTCGGGCACGGTGATCAATGCCGACAGCATGCAGGTCTATCGCGAGCTGCGCATCCTGACGGCGCGCCCTCCGCCGGCCGACGAAGATCGCGCGCCGCACCGTCTGTTTGGGGTTCTCTCGGCCACCGAGCGCTGTTCGGCCGGACGCTGGCTTGATCTGGCGGCGGCGGCCATCGACGAGACCCGCGCCGCCGGGCGCCTGCCCATCGTCGTTGGCGGCACCGGACTTTACCTGAGGGCGCTCCTCGAGGGCCTGGCGCCGGTGCCCGAGATCGCGGACACGGTGCGCGCCGAGGCACGCACCCTCCATGAGCGTCTTGGTGACGAGGCTTTCCACGCCGAATTGGCCCGCATCGATCCGCAGATGGCGGCCCGCCTGCCCGCCGCCGATGGCCAGCGCCTGATCCGGGCCTTCGAGGTGGTCAAAGCCACCGGCCGTTCCCTGGCCGATTGGCAAGGCCAGGAAAAGGCGCACCAACCGGTCGCCGGGCGCTTCGCCACCATCGTCCTGAACCCGCCGCGCGACGATCTTTACGCCGCCATCGACGCCCGCTTCGAAGACATGATCGAGGCCGGCGCCCTGGACGAAGTGGCGGCCCTTGAGGAATTGAAACTCGATCCCAGCCTGCCCGCCTCGAAGGCCCTGGGCGTAGCCCCTCTCGGGCGTTACTTGCGCGGCGAGATGGACCTCGACGAGGCCCGCCGGGCGGCCAAACAGGCAAGCCGCAACTACGCCAAGCGCCAGTGCACCTGGCTCGGCAACCAGATGGCCGGGGCAAACCTGTACCCCGCGCAATATTCGCAAAGGTTACAGTCTAGAATCTTTTCATTTATTCGCCAGTTTCTGTTGACCGCGGATACCTGAAAGACTAGGTTCCTCGTCTCTCGGGCGGAAGCCAAGGGGTTTCCGGCTATTTTGGGTGCCGGCAAGGAGCGCGGGTCATGGCGAGCAAACAACTGAACGGTTCCCAAATCGTTCTCAAGGCCCTGGTCGATCAAGGGGTCGAGGATGTTTTCGGCTATCCGGGGGGCGCCGTCCTGCCGCTCTACGACGAGATATTCAAGCAAAACCAGCTGCGCCACATTTTGGTCCGCCAGGAAGGCGGCGCCGTTCACGCGGCCGAGGGCTATGCCCGTTCGACGGGCAAGGTCGGCGTCGTTCTGGTGACCTCGGGGCCGGGCGCCACCAACGCCGTGACCGGGCTCACCGACGCCCTCATGGACAGTGTTCCGGTGGTCTGCCTGACCGGACAGGTGCCGACCCATCTGATCGGCAACGACGCCTTCCAGGAAGCCGACACCACCGGCATCACGCGGCCGTGCACCAAGCACAACTATCTGGTCAAGAACATCAACGACTTGGCGCGCGTCGTCCACGTGGCCTTTCATGTGGCGCGTAGCGGGCGGCCGGGTCCGGTCGTCATCGACCTGCCCAAGGACATCCTCATGGGCCAAGGACCCTATACGCCGAGAACCGGCGCCGGACACAAGACCTATCGCCCCCAGGTCAAGGGCAACACCGCCCAGATCAAACGCGCCGTATCGCTCATGGCATCGGCCAAGCGGCCGCTGTTCTATTGCGGCGGCGGGGTCGTCAATTCGGGTCCCGAGGCCTCGCGGCTGCTCAAGACGCTGATTCGCAAGACCGGCTATCCGTGCACCTTGACCCTGATGGGACTGGGCGCCTATCCGGCGACGGACAAGCAGTTCCTCGGCATGGTCGGGATGCACGGCACCTACGAGGCCAACATGGCTATGCACGGCTGCGACCTGATGATCAACATCGGCGCCCGTTTCGACGACCGGGTGACCGGGCGGCTGGCCGACTTCTCACCTGGATCGAAGAAAATTCACGTCGACATCGACCCGTCGTCGATCAATAAGAACGTCCCGGTCGATGTGCCCATCGTCGGCGACGTGGCCCATGTGCTCAAAGAAATGCTGGCGCTGTGGAAGGCGGAGCGCGCCAAGCCCGACGCCCCGGCCCTGAAGGCCTGGTGGCGCCAGATCGGCAAGTGGCAAAAGCGCGACTGCCTGCGCTATAAGACCAATTCGAAGGTGATCAAACCCCAGCAGGCCATCCAGCGGCTCTATGAGGCGACCAAGGGGCGTGACGATGTCTTCGTCACTACCGAGGTCGGCCAGCACCAGATGTGGGCGGCCCAGTTCTTCAAGTTCGACAAGCCCAACCATTGGCTGACCTCGGGCGGACTGGGCACCATGGGCTATGGCCTGCCCGCCGCCATGGGCGTGCAGGTCGCCCATCCCAAGGCCCTGGTCGTCGATATCGCCGGCGAGGCCTCGACCATGATGAACATCCAGGAGATGTCGACCATCGCCCAGTACCGCCTGCCGGTTAAGGTCTTCATCCTCAACAACCAATACATGGGGATGGTGCGCCAGTGGCAGGAGCTCCTGCACGGCAGCCGTTATTCCGAGACCTACATGGACGCCCTGCCCGACTTCGTCAAACTGGCCGAGGCCTTCGGCGCCGTCGGGCTGAGGGCGACGCGGCCCAGCCAACTGGACGGCGTGATCGCCGAAATGCTGGCCACCGACAAGGCGGTGATCGCCGATATCCATGTCGACAAGATGGAGAACTGCTTCCCCATGATCCCCTCGGGCGCGGCCCACAACGAGATGCTGTTCGCCTCCGACGGCGAGGGCAGTCCGGTGTCCGAGGAGGGCATGGTCCTGGTCTAATACCAAGAATCGGCGGGGTTCGCCATCGGCCCACGTCACGCGATTCATTTTTGTAATTGGGGTCGGGCGGCGAGGCCCGGATCCCGCAATGCCGGAGCGAACAGAGTGAACCCGCAAGCCGAACAAACGAAAGAGCACACGATTTCGGTCCTGGTCGACAACGAGGCCGGCGTCCTGGCCCGCGTCGTCGGCCTTTTCTCCGGGCGCGGCTACAATATCGAGAGCCTCACCGTGGCCGAGGTCGATCCTGAAAATGCCTTGTCCAGGATCACCATCGTCACCTCCGGCACGCCCATGATCATCGAACAGATCAAGGCCCAGCTGGAGCGCCTGGTGCCTGTCCACAAGGTCAACGACCTGACCCTGGAAGGCCCCCACGTGGCCCGCGAGCTGGCCATGGTCAAGGTCGTCGGCAGCGGCGAGAAGCGGGTCGAATCCCTGCGCATCGCCGACATCTTCCGCGCCCGCGCCGTCGACAGCACCAACAAATCCTTCGTCTTTGAGATCGTCGGCGACACCGGCAAGGTGAACGCCTTCATCAAACTTATGGAGAAACTCGGCCTGACCGAGGTCTCGCGCACCGGCGTCGTCGCCATCGCGCGCGGCACCAAGGGTATTTAGGAATTCTTATGTCGATAAGAACCGGCACCGGCCCGCACCCCCACCCGACCACCCCAAGCGTACAATGGCATTGGGTGGCCGGGTGGGGGTGCGGGCTGGTGCCGAACAATCTTAATTAATATTCAGCCGCAACCGCCAACCAAGGGACAAGAACCATGCGCGTATATTATGATCGAGACGCCGACGTCAAACTGATCACCGCCAAGAAGGTCGCCGTGGTGGGTTACGGCAGCCAGGGCCACGCCCACGCGCTCAATCTGCGCGACAGCGGCGTCAAGGACGTCGCCGTGGCGCTGCGCGAGGGCTCGGCGAGCCGCGCCAAGGCGGAGGCCGACAAGTTCAAGGTGATGACCTCGGCCGAGGCCGCCAAGTGGGCCGACGTGGTGATGATCCTGACTCCCGACGAATTGCAGGCCGAACTCTACCGCGACCACCTGCATGCCAACATGAAGGAAGGCGCGGCGATTGCCTTCGCCCACGGCTTCAACATCCACTTCCGCCTTATCGAGCCCAGATCCGACATCGACGTCTTCATGGTGGCGCCCAAGGGACCGGGCCACACGGTGCGCTCCGAATACCAGCGCGGCGCCGGCGTGCCGTCGCTGGTCGCCATCGAACAAGACGCCACCGGCAACGCACTCGAGGTCGGGCTTTCTTATGCCTCGGCCATCGGCGCCGGGCGCTCGGGCATCATCGAGACCACCTTCCGCGAGGAATGCGAAACCGACCTTTTCGGCGAGCAGTCGGTTCTGTGCGGCGGCCTGACGTCGCTTATCCTGGCCGGGTACGAGACCTTGACCGAGGCCGGCTACGCGCCCGAGATGGCCTATTTCGAATGCCTGCACGAGGTCAAGCTGATCGTCGATCTGATCTACGAGGGCGGCATCGCCAACATGCGCTATTCGATCTCCAACACCGCCGAATTCGGCGACTACGTCTCCGGCCCGCGCCTCATCGACGGCCGCGTCAAGGCCCGCATGAAGGCCATCCTCGACGACATCCAGGCCGGGCGCTTCGCCAAGGACTGGATGTTGGAGAACGCCGCCGGCCAGCCCAGCTTCAAGGCGCTGCGCCGCCGCGCCGCCGAGCACCCGATCGAGGAAGTGGGCGAGAAGCTGCGCGCCATGATGCCGTGGATCGGCGAGGGCCGCCTGGTCGACAAGTCGAAGAACTAGGAGCCGCCCTTGCCGCTGTCGCCCACGAGGAAGGGGTGAACGAGGACCCGGCCGGACGGGGTCAAGCCATGCGCGCGCACCTTGTGGGACCACCTGATGGGCGACGAATCCGGCGTCACGGCGCTGGAATACGCCCTCATCGCGTCGCTCATTTTCCTTGTCATCGTGGCCTCGGTGCAACTGATGGCCGGCAACGTGACCGATTTGTACAACACCATATCCAACGCGGTTTCCGATAACGTGTAGGGGCGCCGGCGCTGACACCGGTTCCCGGCCCGTGTTAGTCTTGCCCAGCGCCGGCGCCGCCGGACGACCAAAAATAAGGGGGGAACTGGATATGACCGAACCGTTGACGACGGACGAGATCGCCGGACTGCGCCAATATTCGACCACCACCGTCAGCAACGTCATCGAAGTTTTGGTGCCCGAACGGCGCGGCCGCGGCTTTACCATCCGGCCCGTTTATTGCGCCTTTCCCGACCTTAAGCCCATGGTCGGCTACGCCAAGACGGTGACCATCAAGGCGAGCGAGCGCAGCTCGCTTAGCCCCGAGGCGGCTCAGAAGCAACGCGGCGATTACCTGGATTACCTGGCCGCCGGCCCGCACCCGTCGATCTGCGTCGTCCAGGACATCGACACCCCGGCCGGCCAAGGCACCTTTTGGGGCAAGCGCAACGCCGTCGTCCACAAGAAGCTGGGCTGCGACGGCGTGCTGACCAACGGCATCATGCGCGATGCCGACACGATCGTTCCCGATTTCCAGATCCTCTGCGGCGGCCTCGGCGTATCCCATTCCTTCGTCCATACCGTCGAGTTCGGTGCCCCGGTCGAGGTCCATGGCCTGACCGTCGCATCGGGCGATCTGATTCACGGCGACGCGCACGGGGCGGTCATCGTGCCCGCCGAAGTCGTGCGCGACATTCCGAAGGCCCTGGACTATCTGAAACGGCGCGGGGCGGCGGTCGGCGATGCCCTCGACGACCCCGGGTTTACCGTCGAAAAGCTCAAGGCCGCCTATCAGCTCGCCGACGACATCAAGGTGTAGTGCCCCGGGGGCGCTTGTCTGCTACTCTCGGCCGAGCCGCAAGGGGCGGCGGCAAGGCGGTGTTCGACATGGCGTCACCTGATAAATCCAAGGCCTGGACGGCGCTCGAGGCCCACCACCGCAAGGTGGCGGGGCTGACCATGGGCGCGCTGTTCGCCGACGACCCCGAACGCTTCGGGCGCTTTTCGCTCAGCCTTGGCGACATGCTCCTCGATTACTCCAAGAACCGGGTGACGGCCGAGACCATGGACCTGCTGATCGCCCTCGCCCGCGCGGCCGACGTCGAGGGCTGGCGGGCGCGCATGTTCGAAGGCCAGGCGATCAACACCACCGAAAACCGGGCCGCGCTGCACGTCGCGCTGCGCAACCGATCGGACGCACCGATGGAGGTCGGGGGCGATGACGTGATGCCCGCCGTCCAGGGCGTGCTGGCCCAGATGCGGGCTTTTACGGATTCGGTGCGGGGCGGCAACTGGAAGGGCCATACGGGCCGGCCCATCACCCATGTGGTCAATGTCGGCATCGGCGGCTCGGACCTTGGCCCGGCCATGGTCACCGAGGCCCTTACCCCTTACCACCAAGATGGCCTTGAGGTGCGCTTCGTCTCCAACGTCGACGCCACTGACCTGGCCGAAACCCTCAAGGACCTGGATCCCGCCACGACGCTCTTTATCGTCGCCTCCAAGACCTTCACCACCCTTGAGACCCTGACCAACGCCCGGTCGGCGCGCCATTGGCTCACCGATGCCCTGGGTGAAGACGCCGTGGGGCGCCATTTCGTCGCCCTTTCGACCAATGCCGAAGCGGTTCGGGCCTTCGGTATCGAGCCCGACAACATGTTCGCGTTCTGGGACTGGGTCGGCGGGCGCGCCTCGCTGTGGTCGGCGATCGGCCTGCCCATCGCGGTTGCCATCGGCATGGACCGCTTCGAGGACCTTTTGGCCGGCGCCCACGTCATGGACCGCCACTTTGCTGAAGCGCCGCTGGAAGCCAACATGCCGGTAGTCCTGGCCCTGTTGGGCCTGTGGTATATCGACTTCTTCGGTGCCCGGGCCCATGCCGTGCTGCCCTACGACCAGTACTTGAGACGGCTGCCGGCCTTCCTCCAGCAGCTCGACATGGAGAGCAACGGCAAGGGTGTGCGCCGCGACGGCACCCCGGTCGAGCGCGGCACCGGGCCGGTCGTCTTCGGCGAGCCCGGAACCAACGGCCAGCATGCCTTCTACCAACTCCTCCACCAGGGGCCGCGGATGGTCCCCGCCGACTTCATCGCCGCCGCCGAGACCCACAACCCGATGGGCCGCCACCATCCCATCCTGGTGGCCAACTTCCTGGCCCAGACCGAAGCCCTGATGAAGGGCCGCACCGCCGCCGACGCGCTGGCCGAGCTCACCGCCCGGGGAATGGCCCCGGACGCCGCCCGGGAACTGGCGCCCCACAAGGCCTTTCCGGGCAATCGGCCGACCAACTCGATCTTTGTCCGGCGCTTCGATCCCCCGACACTCGGCATGCTGATCGCGCTTTATGAGCACAAGGTCTTCGTGCAGGGCGTGCTGTGGGGCATCAATTCGTTCGACCAATGGGGCGTCGAGCTGGGCAAGGAACTGGCCGGGACGATATTGGACGAACTGGAAGACGGGACTCAGGGCTCGGGCCACGATACCTCCACCGCCGGACTGATCGATCATTACCGCCGCCTGTCGAAGGAAGCGCCGTGACCCTGCGCCTTTTGCCCGAGACCGTGATCAACCGCATCGCCGCCGGCGAGGTCGTCGAGCGCCCGGCATCGGCGGTCAAGGAACTGGTCGAAAACAGCCTCGACTCCGGCGCCGCCAATATCGACGTGGTGGTGCGCGACGGCGGCCAAACCCTGATTACGGTGACCGACGACGGCGCCGGCATGACGGCCGACGAATTGTCCCTGGCCGTCGAGCGCCATGCCACCTCCAAGCTCCCGGACGGGGACCTGACCCACATCTCCACCCTGGGCTTTCGCGGCGAGGCCCTGCCCTCCATCGGCGCCGTCAGCCGGCTCACCATCACCAGCCGCCCGGCCGGTGCCGGGGAAGCCTGGGCCATCGACGTCGAGGGCGGCCGCAAGGGCGCCCCCAGGGTCGCCGCCCATCCGCCCGGCACGCGGATCGAGGTGCGCGACCTTTTCTTCGCCACGCCGGCGCGGCTCAAGTTTCTCAAGACGCCGCGCACCGAACTCAGTCACGCCCAGGACGCGGTCAAGCGCCTGGCCATGGTCCATGCCGGGGTCGCGTTTTCCTTGAGCGACGGGACGCGCAGCGTGATCCGCCTCACCGCGCCCCAGGGCGAGCTGTTCGTCCGGCGCCTCGAACGCCTGGCCGCCATCATGGGCCGCGAGTTCGCCGACAACGCGCTGGCCATCGAGGCCGAGCGCGAGGGTATTCGCCTCACCGGCCACATCGGCCTGCCGACCCTGAATCGCGGTCATGCCACCATGCAGTTCCTGTTCGTCAACGGCCGGCCGGTGCGCGACAGGCTTCTCTTCGGCACCGTGCGCGCCGCCTACCGGGACTTCCTGGCCTCCGACCGCCATCCCCTGCTCGCCCTGTTCCTTGATGTTGCGCCCGAAGCGGTCGACGTCAACGTCCACCCGGCCAAGAGCGAGGTGCGCTTCCGCGATCCCGGACTGGTGCGCGGCCTCATCGTCGGCTCCTTGAAGCACGCCCTGGCCGAGGCCGGCCACCGCGCCTCGACCACCGTGGCGGCAACGGCGCTCGGCGCGGCACGCCCCGGGGACGCAAGCGCCATGGCGCCCCACGGCGGTGGCGGCGGCCCCAGACCGGGCGCAACGGCGGTACTGCCGCGCAACCTTGCCGATCGCGCCGCCCATTTTCACGCCCCGCTGCCCGAGCTTGACGCGCCGCCGGGCGCCCCTGTCGCCGAGGCAGGGGCCGACGACGGCGGCGACTATCCCCTCGGCGTGGCGCGGGCCCAGGTCCACGAAACCTACATCGTCGCCCAGACCGGCGACGGCATCGTCGTCGTCGATCAGCACGCGGCCCACGAACGCCTGGTCTATGAACGCATGAAGGCGGCCATGGCCGAGGGCGGCGTCAAGCGCCAGGGCCTGCTCATCCCCGAGGTGGTGGAAATGGAGGAAGGGGCGGCGGCGCGCCTCCTGGCCCGGGCCGGCGAGTTGGCCGAACTGGGCCTGGTCATCGAGGCCTTCGGCGCCGGCGCGGTGGTGGTGCGCGAGGTGCCGGCCCTTCTCGGTCCCACCGACGCCCAGGGCCTGGTGCGCGACCTGGCCGACGACCTGGCTGAATACGCCGAGGCATTGTCCCTGAAAGAGCGTCTCGGCGAGGTCTGCGGCACCATGGCCTGCCACGGCAGCGTGCGCGCCGGGCGGCGCCTCAACGCGGACGAAATGAACGCCATCCTGCGCGAAATGGAAGTCACGCCCCATTCCGGCCAGTGCAACCACGGCCGCCCGACCTATGTCGAGCTCAAACTGGCCGATATCGAAAAGCTGTTCGGCCGGCGCTAAGACAGCTCTTCCCCGAGGACAACGAAAACCACCCTGGCCGCGCCATAGGTGCGTTGGTCGAGGACCCGGAAGGCGGGCGGCGGCTCGAACGGTTCGCGGGCGCCGATCTCGACGACGGCCACCGATCCTTGGACGATCCACCCCTTATCGACCAGTCCGGCCAGAGCCGGAATTGCCAGGTCCGATCCGTAGGGCGGATCGAGAAACGCTAGGCGAACCGGGGCTTCGGCGACGCCGGGCGGCGGCGGCAGGCGGCTGGCGTCGAGGCAAAACAAGGCAACCTTGTCCGCCTCGCCCAGGGCGGCGGCGTTGCGCCGGATGGCGGCTATGGCGTTCCGGTCGCTATCGATGAAGGTGGCCCTGGCGGCGCCGCGCGATAGGGCCTCCAGCCCCAAGGCGCCGGAACCGGCAAAGACATCGACCACCGCCGCGCCCCTCAGGTCAACCGCCGCCGTCCCGTGGGCCAGCAGGTTGAAGGCGGCTTCGCGCACCCGGTCGGCGGTCGGCCTGACGGCGCGCCCGCCCGGCGCCGTCAACCGCCGGCCCCGGTGCCTGCCGCCGACGATCCTCATGACGGCTTGTCCGCTCCCAGTTGCTCGCGCAGGACCTTGCCCCGCACCTCGCCAACCGCGCCGCGCTTGAGGCGGCCCAACTGGAACGGCCCGAAGGCGATGCGGATGAGGCGGTTGACGGTCAGCCCCAAGTGTTCCATGACGCGGCGCACCTCGCGGTTGCGGCCTTCCTTGAGCGATACGGTGAGCCAGGCGTTGCGCCCCCGGCGGCTGTCGAGGCGGGCGTCGAGCGGCCCGTAATCGAGCCCATCGACGGACAGGCCGTCGGCCAGACGGGCCAGGGCGGCCTCGTCGACGGCGCCAAACACCCGCACCCGGTAACGCCGCGTCCAGCCGTTTTCGGGCCTTTCCAGACGCCGCGCCAGATCCCCCGCGTTGGTCAGCAGCAACAAGCCCTCGCTGGTCAGGTCGAGGCGGCCGACCGAGATCACGCGCGGCAGTTTGTCGGGCAGGCGATCGAAGACCGTGGGCCGGCCCTGGGGGTCGCGGTGGCTGGTCACCAGGCCGGCGGGCTTGTGATAGCGCCACAGTCGCGCTGGCCCCGCCGCCGCCACGGGTTTGCCGTCGACCGTGACGCGGGCGGCGGCGGTCACGTTGACGGCGGGGGAGATGAGCTTGCGGCCATCCACCGCGACCCGGCCGGCGGTGATCCAGCGCTCCGCCTCGCGGCGCGAACAAAGGCCGGCGCGGGCCAGCACCTTGGCAATACGCTCACCCTTGGCCGGGCTGTCGGCGCGCTTATCCACCTTGACGGCAGGCTTCGATGAAGGCGGCGAAGATGCGCCCGTCAGCCTCGCTGATGGCGTATTCCGGATGCCACTGGACGCCCAGGCAAAATCGCTGGGACGGCGCCTCGATGCCCTCGATAACGCCGTCCGGGGCGCGGGCGTTGACGACGATGCCGGGCGGTGCGTCGGCGGCGGCCTGGTGGTGGGCGCTGTTGACCGCCAGGGTGGCGGCGCCGACGATGCGGTGCAGAAGCGTGCCTTCCTCGACCGCCACCTCGTGCCCGGCCTCGGTGCGCGGGTTGGGCTGTTCGTGTTCCAAGGCGCCTTCGATGGCGTCCGGGATGTGCTGGATCAGGGTGCCGCCGAGGGCAACGTGCAGGAGCTGTTGGCCGCCGCAGATGCCAAGGACCGGCATGTCGCGGGCCAAGGCCGCCTTTGTGATGGCAAGTTCGAAAGCGGTGCGGGCGTCCTTGGTGCGCACCGATTCGTGGCGTTCGGCGGCGCCGAACAACGCCGGGTCGACGTCGAAGTCGCCGCCGGCGATGACCAGGCCGCGAATGGTTTCCAGGTAGGCCTCGGCCAGGTCGGTCATGTGGGGCAAGAGGAACGGCAACCCGCCGGCGCGCACCACCGCCTCGGCGTAGTTTTCGCGCAGGGCGTACCACGGCAGGCCGGCGTAGCCGCCGGGCGGTTCGCTGTCGACGGTAATGCCGATGACGGGCGCTTCCATGGCCCGGAGTGTAGGGCCCCCGCCGAAGACCGACAAGGGCGCGGTGGCGCTTGACGCCGGCCGGTGGCGGCGGCAGTCTCGGCGCCATGGAGCCCCAGATCACGCCTTTCATGGAACTGGCCCTGGCCGAGGCCGAGGCCGCCGGCAGGCGCGGCGAGGTGCCCGTCGGCGCCGTCCTGGTGGCGGCGGAGGCGGGCGAGGTCCTGGCCGCCGCCGGCAACCGCATGGAGGAAACGGGCGATCCGACGGCCCACGCCGAGATGGAAGTCATCCGCGCCGCCGCGTCCCGCCTTGGCGCATTGCGGCTCGCCGCTTGCGACCTGATCGTGACCCTGGAGCCCTGTCCCATGTGCGCCGCCGCCATCTCCCTGGCCCGTATTCGCCGCCTCACCTTCGGCGCCTATGACCCCAAGGGCGGCGGCGTCGACCACGGGCCACGCATCTTCACTCAACCGACCTGCCACCACCGGCCCGAGGTGGTGGGCGGCGTCGCCGAGGCGGCTTGTAGCGGGATCTTGCAGGCGTTTTTCCGCGACCGCCGTTGAGGCGCCCGGCGTCTTTATCAGGCCGGCTCGACGGCGTGGCGGAGCGCCCGCAGGTTGGCCTCGGGCGTCGCGGCGGTGGCGATGGAACAGCCCGGTCCCAGCATCAGGCCGCGCCCGTCGGTCTCGGCGATGGCGGACCTGGCCTTGCGTTCCACTTCTTCGGCCTGGGCGGTGGTCAGGGTCGGGATGTCGATGCCGCCGCCCACCGTCTTGCCGACGGTCGCGCGGCCGTCCGCCAGGCCCGAGTTGTTTTCGGACCAGTTGTCCCAGTGGAAGACGTGGACCGGGTAGTCGGCCAGGACATCAAGGTAAATCCCGTCCTCGCACAGATACATCATGTTGCACCACAGGCCTTGGGCCTCGGCCAGGACCTGCAAATCGTAAGGCCGGGCGAGACGGCGGTATTCGGCGGCCGGCAGCTTGAAGCGGTTGGACCACTTGGCGGAGAAATAGATGCCGTCGATGCCGCTTTGGCCAAGGCGGCGGACGAAAGGGGCGAAGGTCTCGGCGAAGACGGCCAACCCCGCGGCCACGGAATCCGGGTCGCGGCGCAGGTGATCGCCCAGGAGCGCGCTGTCGTGGCCGGTTAGATAGTAGGCGGCATCCAGGGGCGAGAACACGGTCATGATCAACGGCACCTTGCCGCCGACGGCGCCCCGGATCAGCTCGATGGCGCGGAACTGCTCGTCCAGGGCCGGATCGTCCAGCCCCAGGGGCGTGAGCTTGCGCCAGTCCTCGGGCTCGGCGATGGGATGGCCGAGGGTCTTGTGGATTTGCCCGGGGTCCGTCGAGGCCTCATAGCGGAACCCGAATCCTTCGACGTGATAGCTGGCCCGCGCGTGGATCTTCATGTAGTCCCAGTCGTAGGTCTGCTGGAACCGCACCATTACTGCGGCCAGGTCCTCGGCTGTGGTCTCCTCGGTGAACCAGTGGCCCCAGGCGCTGACCGGCACGCGGTCCACGGTTGCCCCGTTGACGGCGGCCTTCAGTCTTTCAAACCGGTCCATCCGTTTGCCCTCTTGATGCGGTGCAAAAACCCAGCGTCGCAACCTGGCCAAGGATAGCGTCGCACAACTCGCCGGAGGCTCACAAGGGTCGCCGCGGCGCTTGACGGCGTGTGGCGAGATCTTGCGGGTGTTTTTCCGCGCCCGCCGGTGAAACGTCCATGCGCCGTTGACTCGCGTCCCTGGCCCATTAGTATCGGGGCAACAAACATAAAGGCCAATTAACCTGAGGGAGGCTATCAGATGACCCGTTTCTCTAAATCGCTTGGAATCTTGTGCCTCGGCTACGCCCTCGCGGGCGGCGCCGGAGCGATCATCGCCGTCAACACCGCCGAGGCGGCGACCGACTGGCCCAAAAAGTCGATCACCGTCGTCATTCCGACGCGGCCCGGCGGCTCCGCCGACCAGACCCTGCAGCCCCTGAAGACACTGATGGAAAAGGAACTCGGCGTCAGCCTTTTGTATTCGTACAAGCCAGGCGCCGGCGGCGAGCTGGGATGGTCCATCGTCCACCAGAAGGGCGCCGACGGCTACACCATTGGCGGGTTCTGGACACCCCACATGCAGAACACCACGATCTTTCAGAAGCCGCCCTACAAGATCAGCGACTTCGCACCGCTCGGCATCATCACCGGCGACGTGCCCATGTGGTTCACCTACAAGGGGGGCGCGCTCAACGACATGACCGATCTGGTCGCGGCGGCGAAGAAGGCGCCCGACACGGTCAAGCTGGCCATCGGTTCGTTCACCGGCGAGCACTACATCACGGTGCTGTCGGTAGAGAAGCAGGCCAAGGCCGATTTCCGCGTCGTCGCCGTGCACTCGGGCTCCAAGGTGCGCTCCAACATCCTGGGCAAGCACTTCGACGTCGGGGTATCGCGGCCGCTGTCGGTCTATTCGGTGCGTGACCAGATCCATTGCCTGGGCGTCGCGGCGGCGCAGCGCAGCGCGGCCTATTCCTACTGCAAGACCTTCGCCGAGCAGCTTCCCGCCGACGTCAAGGTGCCCAACCTGACCTTCGCCATCGGCATGATGACCCACAGCGCCTTCAAGAAGAACGACCCGGAAGGCTGGGGCAAGCTGGAGGCCGCTTTCCGCAAGGTGGTGCACTCCAAGCCTTATGCAGAGGCGCTGAAGCGCGGCGGGCGCACGGTGACCTACATGGACCCGGGGGCCGCCACCAAGTTGGTCAACGATACGGCCGGGGTCATGACCCAGTACCTGCCGTTGATTAACGAGGCGAAGGCTGCCCAGCCCAAGCCCAAGAAGAAGTAACGTCATCGTTCGGCGGCGGGGGCGCCCTGGCCGACGCCTCCGCCGTCGGCAATTCGGCAAGGGACGCCGTTTTCGTGGCTATTCTAAAGGAATTGCTGATCCCCGGACTGGTATTCGCGTTCGGCGCGGCATATTTTGTCGAGACCGACGGACTGCCATTTGAGACGGTCCTGTTCCCCCACTTCCTGATGTGGGTCATGCCGGTCCTGGCCGTCCTGATCCTCCTCGCCGAAGTCCGCCTTGGGACGTCGAAGGCCGGCGAGGAAGCAAGCTCGTTGCTCGCCGAACTGAAAAAGCCTGGCCTTCTGGTGGTTATGTGCGCCGGATACGTGGTGGCGTTCTGGCTCGCCGGGTTCCTGGTGGCGACAATCCTTTTTCTCGCCCTGACCATGCTTCTGTTGCGGGTCCATTGGTTGAAGTCGGTGGTTATCGCCACCGCCTTCTCCTTCAGCCTCTATTTCGTCTTCGGCGTGATCTTCGAGGTTCCGATCTGATGGACCGCGCGGGGACCACCAACAGAAAAGTGTTGCGACAGCCATGATGGAAATTCTTTCAGCCATCGCTCTCGATACCGTTCTTTTCGCTGTCGTCGGCATGGGAATCGGTATCTTTTTCGGCGCCTTGCCCGGATTCAGCGGCGGCACGGCGGTGGCGCTCTGCCTGCCCATCGCGGTGACGCTTTCGCCCTTGAACGCCATGGTGTTCCTGATCAACGTCTATGGCGGCTCCCATTACGGCGGCGGCATTACGTCGATCTTGTTGGGGGTGCCGGGGGACGCCGGCGGCGCGCCGACCGTGTTCGACGGCTTTCCCATGACGCGCAAGGGCCGGGTGGCCGAGGCGCTCGGCTACGGCGCCATGGGTTCGGCGGCGGGCGGTACCTTCAGCATTCTCGCCTTCCTCATGTTCTCGCCGATGCTGGCCCGCTTCGCGCTTGAGTTCGCGGCGCCGGAATTCTTCGTCCTCGTCGTCTTCGGGCTCACCGTGCTCGCCTCGGTAGAACCGGGACGGTTGTGGAAGGGCCTGTTCGCCGGCGGCCTCGGCATGGCGCTGGCGTCCCTCGGCGTCGATCAGTACTGGAGCGAGAAGCGGATGACCTTCGACATCCCCCAGCTTTACGAGGGACTGCCGTTTATCGCCTCTCTCCTCGGTCTCTTCTGCGTCTCCCAGATGATGGCCCTGATCAACGAAAAAAGCCTGGTGCGCGGCGATCTCCATGTCACATCGTCGCTCAGGGAGACCCTGACCGGGATGGGGCGGACCTTTCGCCATCTTCGGGTGCTTTTGCAGAGTTCGGTCGTGGGTACCTTCATCGGGGCGCTGCCCGGAGCCGGGGCGGCGGTTTCCGCCTTCGTCTCCTACACCCTGGCACGCAATACGTCGCGCCACCCCGAGAAGTTCGGTACCGGGGTCCCCGATGGCATCATCGCCGCCGAGGCGGCCAACAGCTCCAACGTCGGCGGCGCCCTGATCCCCACTTTCGCGCTCGGCATTCCCGGGTCCGTGGCTGCGGCGATCCTGATGGGCGTCATGATGTTCATGGGGCTGAGGCCCGGGCCGCGGCTCTTCATAGAGCAGCTGCCGCTGATCCAGACTATCGGTGTCTACCTGCTTTTTGGTTGCCTGCTGATCGGCGTTTTTGGGGCGCTGGTCGCCACCTACTTCTACCGCATAACGCGAATTCCCTTGAACATCCTGATCCCTTGCACGATCGCCGCCGCCGCTCTCGGCGCCTATGTCAGCCGCCAGGAGATATTCGACGTCGGCGTGATGCTGGGGATGGGGGTCTTCGGTTTCGTCCTGCAGAGATTCCACTATCCTTTGCCGGCGGTCGTGCTGGGCATGGTACTGGGCCCCATCGCCGAGGAGTACTTCATCCAGAGCGGCCAAATGTTCGACTGGGATTACACGGTCTTTTTCACCCGGCCCATTTGCCTGGTGTTGTGGATCGGCATCGCGGCCTCGCTTTTCGGCTCGCGGCTGCTTGCCAAACGCGACAAAATCCGCAACGCCGATAAAGGTGCGGCGCCGTAAGCCGTCGCGCCCGAATAAAGGAGTCAAACATGCCCTCACCTTATCGCGCCCGTATCGTCGGCACCCGGCACATGGCCGCCGCCGGCCACTACCTCGCCGCCCAGGCGGCCCTGCAGATTCTCGAGGCCGGGGGCAACGCCATCGACGCCGGCTGCGCCGGCGGCATGGCGCTTGGCGTGTTGCAAAGCGAGTTCGTCAGCTTCGGCGGTGTCGCGCCGATCATGATCCGTCCCGCCGACGGCGGCGAGATCGTTACCATCACCGGGCTTGGCCATTGGCCCAAGGCGGCGTCGCTCGATGTTTTCCTTAACGAGTACGACGGCCATATCCCAAGCGGCATCCTGTGCACCGTCATCCCGGCGGCGCCCGATGCCTGGATCACGGCGCTGGAGCGCTACGGCACCATGGGTTTCGCCGAGGTCGCCAGCGCCGCCATCCGCTTCGCCCGCGACGGCTTTCCGGTCAACGCGCTGTTAACCCAGATGATCACGGACCGCGCCGAGGGCTATTCCCGTTGGCCGGCGAGCACTGAAATATACCTTCCCGGCGGCAAGCCGCCGGAAGTCGGCGGGCTGTTCGTACAAAGCGACCTTGGCCGTACCATCCAGCACATGGCGGACGAGGACACGGCGGCGGCGGCCAAGGGCGGCCGCGAAGCCGGCCTCAAGGCGGCGCGCGACGCCTTCTACACGGGCGACATCGCCGCCGCCATGGTCAAGTACCACGCCGAGAACGGCGGCTGGATGACGGCCGACGACCTCGCCGATTTCAAGGTCGAGGTCCGCCCGCCCCTGAAGACCACCTTCGGCGACGTCGACTATTACGCCTGCGGACCGTGGTGCCAGGGGCCGATGGTGGCGCAGACCCTCAACATTCTTAACGGCTTCGACCTCAAGGCGATGGGCCACAACGAAGCGGCCTATATCCATACCATCGTCGAGGCGCTCAAGCTGGCCTATGCCGACCGCCATCACTATTACGGCGACCCCAACTTCGTCGACGTGCCGATGGAGGCGCTGTTGAGCGCCGAGCATACCGAACGGCGGCGCAAGATGATCGACGCCGAAAAAGCGTCGCCCGGCATGCCCGAACCGGGATCGCCGGAAGAATTGGGCGTGGCGGCGGCGGGACCGGCGGCCGAGGCGGCGCGCGAGGAAATCGTCGACGGCCTGGATACCTCATACGTCTGCACCGTCGACAGCCAGGGCAACCTGTTCTCGGCGACGCCGAGCGACGCCTCGTCGGAGTCGCCGATCATCCCCGGCCTTGGCTTCGCTCCCTCGTCGCGGGGCACGCAATCGTGGGCCGATCCCGCCATGCCGGCCTGCATGGCGCCCGGCAAGCGCCCGCGCCTGACCCCCAACCCGGCCATCGCCATCCGCCCAGGACACTGGGAAATGCCCTTCGGCACGCCGGGCAACGACGTTCAGGTGCAGGCCATGACCCAGGTCCTGATGAACATCGCCGTCTTCGACATGGCGCCGCAGGAAGCGGTTGAAAAGCCGCGCTTCGCCACCGTCAGTTTCCCGCGCTCGTCGGAAAGCCACGCCTACTATCCGGGACGCCTGCACGCCGAAAGCCGCATTACCGAGCGCGTCCAGGACGCGCTTACGGCTCTTGGCCACGATGTCCATCCCTGGTCCCATTGGGAGTGGAAGGCGGGCGAGGTCTGCGCCATCAAGCGCGACCCGGGGACCGGCATGATGGAGGGCGCCGCCGACCCGCGCCGGCCAAGCGGCATCGCCGGCTGGTGAGGAAGGGGCGGGACGCGATCGTTCACCGGCGCGCGCCATGACCAAACCCGGCCCTGACAGTCCGGCGGTGCGCTTTCGCGCCGAGATCGAGGGCGAGGCGCTGCATCCCAACCTGGGCGCCCTGGTCGCCGAGGCGGCGGCGCGTTATTCCGACCGTCCGCTCTGGGTCTCCATCGACGGCCAGGGGCCGGACATGACCTATGGCGCCTTCGAGGCCGCGGCCAATCGCTGCGCCAACGCGCTTGGCGCGCTCGGCGTCGTCAAGGGGACCCACGTCGGCGTCATGCTGCCCAACGTCGCGCCTTTTCTGATCACTTGGGTCGCCCTGGCGCGGCTCGGCGCCGTCATGGTGCCGATCAACATCGGCTATACGCCGAGCGAGCTCGACTACACCCTGGACAACGGCGACGTGGAGGTGCTGATCATCGATAACGAGCGCCTGGCGGCCCTCACCGGGATTAAGGACCGCGCCGCCCTGATCGCCGATGATCGGGTGATCGTCGCCGGTGCGCCGCCGGCGCCCTTCGTCCACGACTGGTTCGCCCTGACCGACGGCGCGTCCGAGGTCCTTGACGCGGGCGCCGAGGTGGACGCCGACGACCTGGCGACCATCCAGTACACGTCGGGCACCACGGGGATGCCCAAGGGATGCATGCTGACGCATCGCTATTGGCTGATCATCGGCAAGGTATTGGCGCGCCGGGGACCGACCGTGCAACGCCTATTGGTCGACTTGCCGCTCCATTACCTGGGTGCCCAGTGGCGGTTCTGGATGGCGCTTTATGCCGGCGGCGCGATATGCGTCGCCCTTCGTTACACCTTGAACGGACTGATCGGGCGCATCCGCGACCATGACATCGACTTCACCTCCATGTTCGATCAGGTGGCCAAGCTGCCGCAAAGCGCCAAGGACGGCGAAAACAAGCTAAAGCGCATCTCCATCGCCGGTTTGAGCCCCGAGCTGCACGCCACCCTGGAAGCCCGCTTCGGGGCGCCGGCGCGCGAGGGCTATGGCATGACCGAGGTCGGCGCCACCCTTTACATGCCGTTCGAAGAAACGGCCATGGTGGGGTCCGGGTCCTGCGGCATTCCGTCGCCTTTCCGCCAATGCCAGATCGTCGGCGCCGACGGCACCCCCGTGGCAACCGGCGAGCCGGGCGAATTGTGGGTCAGGGGCGCCGGCATCCTCAAGGGCTATTACAACCAGCCCGAGGCCACCGCCGCCGCCTTTTGCGGCGAGTGGTTCCGCACCGGCGATCTCTTTCGCCAGGACGCCAAGGGGTATTACAGCCTGGTCGGACGCATCAAGGACATGATCCGGCGCAGCGGCGAAAACATCTCGGCCCAGGAGGTCGAAGCGGTCCTTCTCGCCATGCCCGAGGTGCGCCAGGCCGCCGTCGTCGCGGTCCCCGATTCGTTGCGCGGCGAAGAGGTCAAGGCCTTCATCGTCCTGGAACCCGGACTGGCGTCCTCCGACCTGCCGCCCGATCCCATTTTCGACCATTGCGCCCGACACCTGGCCCGTTTCAAGGTGCCGCGATACCTGCACTTCGTCGAAGGTCTGCCGAAGACGGCCTCCAACAAGGTCGCCAAGCACAAGTTGACGGCCGGCGACCCCGCCGCCGGAGCCAGTTACGACCGCGCCGAAGGGACGTGGCGGAGATGAGCGGCCCCGGGCGCGGCGGGAGCGGACGGCTCGACCCCGTCGCCCTTGAGATACTGAGCAACAAGGTGAGCGCGGCGACCGATCAGATGGCGGCCACCTTGCAACGTTCGGCCCGCTCCACCTTCGTCAAGGAAGCAGCCGACTTCGGCACCGGACTGGTCGACCCATCGGGCCGCGTCTTCGCCTATCCGTCCTCGGCCAGTGTCCAGTTTCTCATCGACAGCGATTGCGGTCCCACCATCCGCGCCGTGCCCGACGTCGCGCCCGGCGACGTCATCGTCACCAATGATCCCTACACTTCCGAGGGCTTGGCGTCCCACATGCCGGACCTTCACATGCTGCGGCCCTATTTTCACAAGGGGCGTGTCGTCTGCTACGGCTGGTGTTACATCCACTGCACGGACATCGGCGGCGCCGTGCCGTCCTCGATCTCGCCGTCGAATCGCGAGATCTTCCAAGAAGGTCTCAGGATCCCGCCCCTCAAGGCCCTCTGCAAGGGTGTCTTCAACCCGGACTTCGTGGCGCTCTTCGCCGCCAACAGCCGCACGCCCGAGATGAACATGGGCGATGTCCGGGCCATGGTCGGGAGCCTGGAGACCGGCGCCCGGCGGGTCGCCGAGATGATCGAGCGCCACGGCATCGACACCGTTCTTGCCTGCCCGGACGCTTTGCAAGACTACTCGGCGCTCAAATCGCGCCAGGTGCTGCGCCGGCTTCCCGACGGCATTTACGACTTCTGGGACTACATGGACGACGACCTGGTGTCTTCGATTCCGGTCCGCCTGCGAGTCCGGATGAAGGTCGACGACGGCCGGGTCGACTTCGACTTCACGGGTACGGATCCTCAACTCGACGCAGCCTACAACATCGCCACGGCGGGAAAGCGCCACCATTGGCTGACCGTGCGCCTGACCGGGTTCATGCTGACCCACGATCCGACCATGCCGCTGAATGCCGGACTATTCCGCCACATCACCGTAACCAGCCCGCCGGGTACCGTCGTCAACGCCGAATTCCCCGCCGCCGTCGGCATCCGCCACGCGACGGGCCGGCGCCTCACCGACGCCATGACCGGCGCCATGCTGAAGGCGGCGCCCCAGAGCGTCGCGGCGCCCACTTGCGGCGCCACCGTGCCCTTCGTCCTGGCCGAGACCGACCCGCGAACGGGCAAACGGCGGCTGATGGTGATCGAACCGCTGCGCGGCGGCATGGGGGCGTGGTGCGGCGGCGACGGAGCCGATGCCCGCGACGCCACCACGTCGAACCTCAACAACCACCCCATCGAAGTGGTCGAAGACGAGGCCGGCATCATCGTGCGCGAATACGACGTGCCCATCGATTCGGGCGGTCCCGGGCAGTGGCGCGGCGGCGCCGGCCAGATGCTCACCATCGAGGTGCTGCGCGACGGCGGCACCATATTGGCGCGCGGCATGGAGCGCATGCGCTTTCCTCCCTACGGCGTCGCGGGCGGGCGGCCGGGGGCGCCGTTTCGCGCTGTCTTCAACAAGGGGCGCACCAATGAACGTCGGCTGGCGAAGATAGACCAGTTGACGGTCGGCGCCGGCGATACGGTCACCTTCATGCTGCCCGGCGCCAGCGGCTACGGCGACCCCTTCCGGCGCCCTCCGGCCAAGGTACTGGAAGACGTGATTTTGGGCTTTGTCAGCCCGGCGGCGGCGAAGAGCGACTATGGCGTCGTCATCGTCGATGGAAATGTTGACGCCGCGGCGACCCGTCGGCGCCGCGGCGGCCGGCGCCCGGCCCGACCGGATTTCGATTTCGGGAGCGAGCGCGAAGCCTGGGAGTCGGTCTTCGACGACGCGGTCATGGAGGAACTCAACCGCCGGCTATTCCTCTTGCCGCCGGCGCGGCGTTCGGCGACGCGGCGCCGTATATTCGCCCGCGCGGTGCCCGATTTGCCGCCCGTCGGCGGCACGCCGCTGGCCCAGGCGATGGCCAAGGCGGATGAGGCCCGGGCGCGCCTGCGAAGGGCCATGGACGAAATCCTCGGCCCGGCCGGCGCGACGCCGCCAAGACCACTCAGGCGGGCCGGTTCGGTCCCATGGCCTCCAAGGCGCGGACGATGACGTCGACGACCTGTTCATGGCCGGAAAAATTGTCCGTGTTGATGATCAGGTCGTAGTTGAGGGGATCGTTGAGGCGCGAGCGGAACACGGTCCACAGGAACTCGCCGCGCCGGCGATTGCTTTCCCGCACCTTCTTCTTGGCTTGGGCAATCGAAATGTCGTCTTGCTCGGCGATCCGCTTGGCGCAGGCGTCCACCGATCCGATGATGCGGACGCGCAGAACGTCGCGGCCGGCGAGGACGATGTGGCTGCCGCGGCCCAGGATGACGCCGCCCTTCCAGTACAGTCCGCGCATGGTCGTCACCAGGGCGCGATGGTAGTCGTCGCGCCGCACATTTTGGGCAAAGAACAGCGAATACAGCCACGATTCGCTGGTTCGGCCGACCATCTCGTGAAGCTTTTTCAGGAGATCGGCATCGACATCGGCATTGTCGGCAATTGTGTCCAGAATCTCCTTGCCATAGCATTCGACACCGAGGCGCTTGGCCAGGGCATGGGCCACATGATAGCCGCCGCTGCCGATGATGCGAGAGATCGTGACCACCGGTTTGCGGGTATCCTCTGTGTCCTCTTTTTCATGGTCGACGCCGGCCTGGATGATTGCCCGGATGACGCTTTGCGCTCCCATTGCCATTATCCCTCTCCTCAACCCATGACGGCGGCGGCGGACCCACTATTATAGTCCCTTGGCCAAGCGAGGGGTAAGACGCAGGGCGGCGATGGAACCCGCCCAGGCGTGTTTTTTTCGATTGTCGTCACGGACGATCGGGTGCCGCCGCCCCGGCGCCGAAGGTCATCGCCATGGCGTCGGCCAGCCGCGCCTTGACGGCGTCGGGATCGGCCAGCGCCCGGACCAGGGACACCGGTCCGCCCCCGGCCAGTTCGGGCACCGCGTGCTCGAAGACGGCGCGGCGCTTTTCCTGGCGCACGGACTTGGGCAGGGCATAGAGACGGCGGTTCAAATCGCCCATCGCCCGGTCGTCGAAGACCGCTTCCCAGGCTTCGCGATCGGGGCCGAAATCGAAATCGGCGCGGATGTTGTCCTTGACGCGGGCGCCGCGCCGCCGTGCCGTCGCCGCATCGTCAACCGCCCCGTTCTTACCCACCACGACGCCGTAATCGGCCGCCGCCGCGGGGCGGCTGACGAAGCCGGTTTCCACGTCGCGGCGCACCGCTTCGGCGTCGCGCTGATAGGGGTCGCCATAGCCGCTGCCGCCCGGCGAGAGAAAGGTCACCATGTCGCCCGCCTTGACCGGCAGCTCGTCGATCTTGCCCAGTTCCTTCTCGTCGGCGCGCCCCATGTTGAGCACGGCCCGCATCCGCTGGGCCGGCTTGGCGCCGCCATAGCCCCACGACGGAAAGCGCATGCGCTCCATGCCGCGCGCCAGAACCTTGCCGCCGTCCTTTAGAATCTCCATGCTGAGAATCTGGCCGCTGCCGCCGCGCCACCGTCCGGCGCCGCCGGAATCGGGACGGATATCGTAGCGCCGGATGATGACGCCGATATCCTCTTCGATGGTCTCCAGGGGATGGTTGCTCAGGTTGGCGGCCGAGTTGTCGCGGGTATCGACGCCGTCGTGCCCCAAGTAGGCCCCCATGCCGCCGACCAGGGGCTCGATCACCGTGATGTTGCGGTTGTTCCCTTGCGCGTCGCTCTCGGCCAGCACGACCGGCACGATGGCGCCCGAGGTCAGGGCCGACATGCTCTCGGGGGCGGCCTTGAGAATAACGCCGTTGAGGGCGTCGTTGAGGCGCTGGGCGGCGGCGTGGCGGACCCCGACGGCATCGGGGAACTCGGCGTTGACCACGGTGCCCGGCGGGTTGACGGCGCTGATATGGCGATAGATGCCGTAATTCAGCGGCATGGTCTTGTCATGGGTCAGGATAAACCGCGTCAGCCGAATGACCAGCCACGGATGACGGCCGCCCTGGGTCGGGATGTTATAGGCCGCCTTGACCTGGGGATCGGTGTTCGAGACATCGATGGTGACCTCGCCGTCCTTGACCGTCATGCTGACGCGGAAGCGCAGCGGTATGTCGGTGACCAGATCGTTGTCCATGAAGTCCCAGAATTCATAGGAGCCGTCGGGTATGCGGCGCAGCACGGCGCGCGTCTTGGCCGCCGCATAGTCCTGGACCGCCGTCTGGGCATCAAGGATGGTTTCCACCCCGTGCTGGGCGATCAGGTCGCCGATGCGTCGGCCACCGGTGGCGAGCGCCGCCAGCATGGCCTTGATGTCGGCGATGTTCTGGAACGGCGTGCGGCAGTTGGCCCTGAGAAAACCGACCAGGTCCTCGTTCATCTCGCCGCCGACCGCGATCTTCATCGGCGGCACCAGAAGTCCTTCTTGGAAGACCTCGGTGCTGGACGGCGATATGGAAGACGGCACGCGCCCGCCGATATCCATGAAATGGATGAAACACCAGCCGTAGGCGACGATCTCGCCCTTATGAAAATAGGGCTGAATCAGGTGCAGGTCGGGAAGGTGCGTGGCCAGACCGCCCGAGCGGTAGGGATCATTGGTCATGATGACGTCGCCCGGCTCGAGGCCGGGCACCTGGCGGATGGAAGGGCCGCAGGGCCTTTCGATGGCGCTCACCGAAGTCGAATCGGGATAGGCGAAGACATGGCCCAAGCGGTCGATCAGCGCCGTGCCGAAGTCGCCCGCCTCCTTGACATAGACCGAGCGCGAGGCGCGCTTCAGGTTCGACGTCATCTCGTCGGCCACCGCCCCGAATTTGCGGCACATGATCTCCAGGGTTACCGGATCGAATTGCATGATGCGTCTTTCGTTTTCGATGTGCGGGCGGCGGGCGGACGGAAAACCCTAACCCCTCCCCGGAAAGCGGTCAAATCGGCCCTTGGCCTGAATTTGACAGGCGCGTCGCCCGGCACCTATGGTTTTTTTTCGGGCCGGCTCTGCGAAGTAAAAGGTGTCGTAGACGATGTCGGTGTCACACTCGACCGAGCCACGCCATCGAAACCTCCACTATATCGAGTGGCTGCGCGTGGCGATCATCGCGTTGGTGGTCGCCCATCACGCGGGCCAAGCCTACGGACCCACCGGCGGCGAATGGCCGGTTACGGAAACGGTCAGCAGCCCGTTCCTCGGTCCCTTCTTTGCCGTAAACGCCGGGTTTTTCATGGGGCTCTTTTTCCTCGTCTCGGGCTATTTCACCGGCGGGTCCCATGATCGCAGAGGCAGCGCCAGGTTCGCCAAGGACCGCTTAATCCGCTTAGGCGTTCCTGTGGCCTTCGTTTCGTTGTTCGTTTTTGGACCCGCATTCTATTTTTCCGCGCCCAGCGAAACGTCCTTTTGGCATTACTGGCTGTGGGATTATGTCGGCGAATGGAATGTGGAAATGGGCCATCTTTGGTTCGTCGCACATTTGCTGGTTTATTCCCTTCTCTACGCGCTGTGGCGGCGATTGCCGTTCGCGGGCGACTCTTCCGATCGGGCCAAGACCCGGGTCCCGGGCCACCTGACATTTCTGGGTTTCGCCGTTTTCCTGGGGCTAGTCGGCGCCGCCGTCCGGGCCCGTTTTCAACAAGATTATTGGGTCGATATCTTTTGGCTTGTGCCGGCGGAACTTGTCCACCTGCCGCAATATCTGAGCCTCTTTTTCATCGGTGTCCTCGCCGGTCGGGGCGAGTGGTTCCAACGCGTGGCAACGCCGGTGGGTTATGTCTGGCTGGGGATTGGCCTGTCCTGCGCGATCTTTGCCTACGCGGTCATGCTTGGCCTTTTTCCCAATTTAATGGCGTCCGACCATGCATTTATTTATTTCGCGGTCTGGGAGGCCTTCTTGTGTACGGGGCTGTCGGTTGGGCTGATCGTGGTGTTCCGCGAGCACGCGAACGCACCCGGGCGCTTGCTGCGATTCCTGGCCCCCAGTGTCTATAGCGTTTATATCATTCACGTTTTCGTCGTCATCGGACTCCAGATGCTGATGTTTCCGCTACATCTTGGCGCCCTGGCAAAATTTATCATTGTCACCGGGCTGGGGATCGGCCTTAGCTTTCTGATCGCCTACCCTTTGCGCCGGCTGCCCGGCTTGAGGCAAATCCTTCAGGACCGGCGCGGCGGGCGTTTGACAGGCGCGGCGCCCGGCACCTATGGTTTCGCATGGTCCGGCTCAGTCAGTTATCGGAAGCCTTCCGCACTCACCTTCTCGACCTGCCTTGCCCGTCTTTCGCTACCCAGCCCTGGGTCACCGGCCCGTCGGTTGAGAAGTCCCGGGTGGCGATCATTTCCACCGCCGGGCTGCATCGCCGCGACGACCGCCCCTATTCGGTCGGCGCCACCGATTATCGCATCGTTCCGGGTGAGACCGCCGCCGCCGATGTGGTGATGAGCCATGTGTCCTCCAACTTCGACCGCTCGGGATTTCAACAAGACATCAACGTCGTCTTTCCCATCGACCGCCTGCGCGAACTGGCCGGGGCGGGCCGCATCGGCTCGGTCGCCGATTATCACTATTCGGTCATGGGCGCGACGACGCCCGAGGACCTGGAGACGGCAACCCACGAGATGGCGGGCCATCTTAAGGCCGACGGTGTCGATGCCGTGCTTTTGGTCCCCATATGACCGAACTGCACGCGCGCCGTGGGCGGGCTGGCACACTATCTGGAAGGCGGCGGTCTGGCGACGACCCAGATCAGCCTTATTCGTGAACACTCCGAACGCATGCGCCCGCCGCGCGCGCTGTGGGTTCCGTTCGAGTTGGGCCGCCCCCTCGGCGCGCCCGACGACGCGGCCTTCCAATCACGGGTCGTGATGGCGGCGCTCGACTTGCTGGGCGCCGAGGAAGGCCCCGTATTGGCCGATTTTCCCGAAGAGGCGCCCGAGGCCGACGCCATCACCGGCTGGGCCTGCCCGATCAACCTGGCGCCGCCAAGGGACGAGGCGGAAACCGCGGCACAACGCCTGGACGCCGCCTTCGCCGATGAGATCGAACGGCTTCGCCCCTGGCACGACCTGGCGGTCGAGGCGCTGGGCCGGACCATGGTCGGGGCCAGCGGTTTGGATATCATCGAGGCGGGGCGTTTCATCGCCGCCTGCCTGGAACCCGAGCTTCCCGCCAGTCCACTGCCCGAGTTGTCGCCCACCGAGGTCTTGCGCTTGGCCTGCGACGACGTCAAAGCCTTCTATCTGGAAGCGGCGGCGGCCCAGCCCGGCCAGGCCACCAGCCGCGATCTGGCCGAATGGTTCTGGGGCGAGACGGCGGCGGCCAAGGTTATCATCGCGCTCAGGGCGCTGTGCGTGGAAAGCGAGGACAAAGGGCTGCGCGCCTTGATCGGCATCCTGGTGCCGAGGGCGCAACTCCACCGCATGGACGGCTAGGGTCGATCTCATTTTTCCGATAGCGTAATGTCGCCCGTGGGAGGACTATTCGATGAATGAACCGATGACCCATTGGCAGCGCATAGAGGCGGCAATCGAGGGCGGAGCGGTCGATCGGCCCCCCATTGCCCTGTGGCGCCACTGGCCGGGCGAGGACGACACGGCCGAGGGTCTGGCCGCCGCCACCGTCGCCTGGCAAAAGGCGCATGACTTCGATCTCGTCAAGTTCATGCCGACCGGCACCTATGGCGTCGAGGACTGGGGGGCGCAAACCACCTATGCCCACAATCCAAGCGGCACACGGACCGTCACCGCGCCCGGCTTGACCGCGGCCGACGAATGGCCGCGCCTGAAACCGCTCGACGTTTCCAAGGGGTCCCTGGGACGGCAGAACGAAGCGCTCGGCCTGGCGGCGGAGGCGCTGGCCGACAGCGTCCCCATCCTGCAAACCGTCTTCAGCCCCCTGACGACGGCGCGCAAGCTGGCCGGCGACCGGGTCTTTACCCACCTGCGGCGCCATCCCGGCGCCCTCAAGGAAGGGCTTGAAATCATCGCCGAGACGACGGCCCGTTTTTCCGCCGCGGCGCTCGATGCCGGCGCCCACGGCGTCTTTTTCGCCAGCCAGTGCAGTTCCTACCAACTGCTCAGCGAGGCCGAGTACCGCGAATTCGGGGAACCTTTCGACCGCATCGTTCTCGACGCCGTCCAATCGGTTTCGCGCCTCAACATGGCCCATGCCCACGGCGAGGACGTCATGTTCGATATCCTGGCCGCCTATCCGGTGCAGATGATGAACTGGCACGACCGCCTGACCTGGCCCAGCCTGGCCGAGGCGCGGGAGCGATTTGCCGGGCTTCTGGTCGGCGGCATCGATGATCGCCGGACCTTGTTGCACGGATCGGGGGACGCCATTCGTGCCGAGATCGAAGACGCCATAAGCCAAGGCGCGGGCCGCCTGATGGTGGGGCCGCAATGCGTCATGTCGATCGAGACGCCCGACGACAAGGTACGCATCGCCGTCGATGCCGTCACCGGCGGCGCCGACTGACACCAAGGTTGAAGGGCCGGATCGCGGCTGCTTTCTTGACGGAGGAAAAACCCATGGGCGAGATCGCCAACGTCACCGAATACGACGTCAAGCCCGAGCACCGCGAAGCCTTCGAGGCGCTTCTCGGCGACCACGCCCGGCGCACCCTGCGCGTCGAGCCCGGGTGTCTACGCTTCGACATTCTTGTTCCGCGCGGCGCCAGCGCCACCGAAAACCCGACCCGCATCCTCCTCTTCGAGCTCTACCGCGACGAGGCGGCATACCGGGAACACACGGATTCCGACCGCCTGGCCAGTTTCCGCGCCGCCTATTCCGACATGCTGGCCGACCGCCGCATCGTACTGGTGGACGTGACTTAGTACCCCGCCCGGTAGCGGCGCAGGCGGAGCGAATTGCTGACCACGAAGAGGCTTGAGAGGCTCATCGCGCCGGCCGCCAGCATGGGATTCAAAAGCACGCCGGTGAAAGGATAGAGCGCCCCGGCGGCAACCGGAATCAAGGCCACGTTATAGGCGTAGGCCCAAACGAAATTGAGGACGATGGTCCGCAAGGTCCGCTTGGAAAGGGCGAGTGCGTCGACGATGCCACGCAGATCGCCCGACATCAGGACCACGTCGGCGGCTTCGATGGCAATGTCAGTGCCGGAGCCGATGGCGACGCCGATGTCGGCCCGGGCCAGGGCCGGCGCGTCGTTGATGCCGTCGCCGACGAAGGCGACCCGCTTGCCCTCGCCTTGCAGGCGCTCGACCTCTTGGGCCTTGCGGTCGGGCGTCACCTCGGCCAGCACCTGTTCGATGCCGACCTGGCGCGCGATGGCTTCGGCAGTGCGCCGGTTGTCGCCGGTCAGCATGGCGACCGCGACACCGAGGCCCTTGAGCGCCCGCACCGCCTCGGCGCTGCCCTCCTTGATCGGATCGGCGACCCCGATGACGGCGGCGAGCCGGCCGTCCACGGCGGCGTATATCGGGGTTCGGGCGGCGGTCGCCAGTTTGTCGGCCTCGGCCTTCGCCTTTTCCCCGACGTCGATGGCAAGGCGCCGCATGTAGCGCTCGGCGCCGATGCGCACTTGGCGCTGTTCCACCTTGGCTTCGATGCCGTATCCGGGCTCGGCCTGGAAGTCGTCGACCGCCAGCGCATCGAGGCCGCGCGCCCGGGCCGCCCTGACGATGGCCTCGGCGACGGGATGTTCGCTCTTCGCTTCCGCCGAGGCGATCAGGCGAAGCACCGCGTCGGCGTCGCCTTCGAGGAGATGAAAATCGGTCATCTCGGGCCGGCCCTCGGTCAGGGTTCCCGTCTTGTCGAGAACCACGGCGTCGGTCTTGGCCAGGGTCTCGAGCGCCGTTCCCTGGCGAAACAGGACTCCCATCTCGGCGCCGCGCCCGGTCCCCACCATGATCGCCGTCGGCGTCGCCAGGCCCATGGCGCAGGGGCAGGCAATGAGCAGCACCGAGACCGCCGCGACGAAGGCAAAGTTGAGCGCCTGGTCGGGCCCCATGACAAGCCAGGCGGCAAAAGTGGCGGCGGCGATCGCCATGACGACGGGGACGAAAACAAGGGCGATCCTGTCGGCCATCCTTTGAATCGGCGGCTTGGATCCTTGCGCTTCCTCGACCATGCGGATGATCTGGGCGAGCACGGTGTCGGCGCCGACGCGGGTGGCGGCAAACGAAAAGGCGCCGGTCTTGTTGACGGTGCCGCCCACCACCTCGTCGCCCGCCTCCTTGCGAGCCGGCACCGGCTCGCCGGTGATCATGGACTCATCGACGTAGCTGGCGCCGTCAATGAGGCGTCCGTCGACGGCGATGCGCTCGCCCGGGCCGACGGCGACAATGTCGCCGGCAATGACGGCGTCGATCGGAATCTCGATCTCCTTTCCGTCGCGTATCAGGCGCGCCGTCTTGGGCCGAAGGCGCATCAACTTCTTGATCGCCGCCGACGTGCGGCCCTTGGCCACGGCTTCCAGATAGCGCCCGAGCAGGATCAGGGTGACGATGACGCCGGCCGCCTCGAAGTACGCATTGGCCGTGCCCTCGGGGAAGATGGCGGGCGCCGCCAGGGCAAGGAGCGAATAAAAATAGGCGGCGTTGGCGCCCAGCATGACCAAGGTGTTCATGCCGGGGTTGAAATGACGCAGTTCGTCCCAGCCGGCGCGGTAGAAGCGCCAACCGGCAAGGAACATCACCGGGCTCGCCAACAAAAGCTCGATGGTTACCCAGCCGCGTTCGGCCAGCACGCCCAGCATGGCGGCGCCGACGGCGGGCACCATGCGCCCCATGGCCACCACGATCAGGGGAACGGTAAAGACCGCCGCCAAGATCAGATCGTGCCTGAGCGCCTTGAGCGCGGCCTCGCGCGCCGCCTGCTCGCGGTCCTCCAGCGCCGCGCCCTGGACTGCCTCGCGGGCGCCGTAGCCCGCCCTTTCGACCGCCGCGACCAAGTCTTGAACGCTTGACGCGCCGGCCCGCAGATCGACGCTCGCCCTCTCTGTCGCCAGGTTGACCCGGGCCGAGGCGACGCCGGGAAGGCGGGCCAGCACAGACTCGACCCGCGCCACGCAGGACGCGCAGGTCATGCCGGCGATGGATAGTTCCTTGACCTGCGCCGACACCTGGAAGCCGGTCTTTATGATCGCCGCGGCGATATCGGCGGGAGAAACGGCGCCGGCGTCGAAGGTCACGTCGGCGCGCTCGGCGGCCAGATTGACCGCCGCCTCGGCGACGCCGGGCAGCTTGGCAAGAACCCTTTCGACGCGCGCCACGCACGACGCACAGGTCATCCCATCCACCGGCAGCGAAACTTTTTGGTGCCCGCCGGCAGGGGGCCGGCCGGTGGCCTTGGCCGCCGCCGGCGTCGTCTCAAGCGTGCTTTCCATGGTCCCTCGACGAAGACGATTGGCCTTCAGGAACCCCTAATATGGCCCTTCCAGCGACTGGAAGGTCAAGCCCCCGCGCCGCCCTATTCCTATCGGATCACCTCGGGACCCATGAGCAGCGTCGGCAGCCAGAGGGAGATAATGGGGACGTAGGTCACGATGACCAGGAACACCAACAGGATCATCATCCACGGCAACGCCGCCTTCAACACCTGAAGCACCGACATACCGGTGATGCCCGAGGTGACGAACAGGTTGAGCCCGACCGGCGGCGTGACCATGCCGATCTCCATGTTCACCACCATGACGATGCCAAGATGAATGGGGTCGATGCCCAGCTCCAAGGCGATGGGGAACAAGATCGGCGCCATGATCAGGAGGATCGCCGAGGGTTCCATGAAGTCCCCGGCGGCAAGCAACAGCAGGTTGACGATGATCAGGAACGACCAGTCCTGGAGGCCCGCCGCGACAATCATCTGGGTAATCGCATGGGGGATGCGCTCGGTCGTCAGCACATGGGCGAACAGCATCGCGTTGGCGATGATGAACAGCAGCATGATGGTCACCCGCGCCGCATCGAGAATGGTGCGGAAGACATCCTTGTGGAGGAAGATGCCGAGCACCACCTTGTTCAAAGACGGCCGCGCCTCGCCGCGCTTCAGCGGGCCGATGTCGCGATAGACGAAAATGGAGATGATGTAAGCGTAAATCGCCGCCACGGCGGCCGCCTCGGTGGGGGTGAAGATGCCGCCGTAAATGCCGCCCAGGATGATGACGATGAGCAGCAAGCCCCAGATGGCGTCGGCGAAGGACTCCCACAATTCCCTGGCGCTGGGCAGGGGCTGGCGCGGCAGTTTCTTGATGCGGGCCGCGACGTAGATTCCGACCATCATCATGAAGCCGGCGAGAATGCCGGGCAGCACGCCGGCCAGGAACATGCGCCCGACTGAAACCTCGGTGGCGGCGGCATAGACGACCATGACGATGGACGGCGGAATCAGGATGCCCAGGGTGCCGGCGTTGGAGATGACGCCGGCGGCGAAGTCCTGGGTATACCCGGCCTTGACCATGCCGACGATGACGATCGAGCCGATGGCAACGACGGTCGCCGGCGACGATCCGGAAACGGCGGCGAAGAGCATGCAGGCGAGCACGCTGGCCATCGCCAGGCCGCCGGGAAAATGCCCCACCAGGTTGATGGCGAATCGGATCAGGCGCCGCGCCACGCCGCCGGTGGAGAGAAACGCCGATGACAGGATAAAGAACGGGATCGCCATCAGCGTATAATGGTGCATGGTGTCGAACAGCTTGCCGGCTAGCGACGCCAGGTCGTCGTTGGAGAAGAAAAGGATGGTCGCGACGCTGGACAGACCGAGCGCGATGGCAATCGGCGCGCCGATGATCAGGAGCACCCCAAGTGCGGTAAAGAGGAAGGCGATGGTCATTGTCCGGGCTTCTCCGGCGCGTCGTCCCCGGGAGCGGTGTCGAGGTAGTGTTCCACGGCCTCGCGCGCCTCGTCACCGATCAGGAGGCCCGATTCCTTGTAGACGACGATCCGCCAAGCGGCGATGAGCAGCCTCACGATCATCGTGGTAAAACCGATGACCAGCACGCTGAGCGGGATCCACAGGGGGACCTTCAGGTCCTCGGATTCAAACTCGAACTCGAAGACGATGCCGAAGGTCTGCTCCCACGAGCCGTAAAGCAGCAAACCGGCGTACAACAGGCCGGCGCCAATGACCGCCAGTCCAAACCGACGTTGAATCGGTTCACGAAAGAGCTTGACGAAGGCATCGACACCGATATGGGCGTGCACGCGGATGCCGTAGGACATGCCGAGGATGACCAGCCAGGCAAAGAGAAAGGAGGTCAACTCCAACGCCCAGATGGCGCCCGTGTTGAAAACGTACCGGGCCACCACCTGAGTGAAGGTAACTATCGTCATCGCCGCGAGGAGGAAGGCGAGAATGCCTTCCTCCAAGCGGTGAAGACGATCAACGAGCCTTTGCACCATGTCGTCCGATTCGGACGGGTCGATCGCGAAGGTACGTCTTGTCTACATGTTGTACCCACGCGCCGCCTTGATCAGGTCGTGCCCGATCTCGTCGGCGAATTGGTCCCACACCGGCTGCATGGCCTTGCTCCATGCCTGACGCTGTTCCCCGGAGAGCGTCCGAATGGTCCCGCCGGCATCGAGGACTTTCTGGCGATTGTCCAGGTTCAGCTTGCGCGACAGGCCGTTGCGGTCATTCGTGACCTCCGCCATGATGGTTTCCAGTTCGCCTCGGATGTCGGCCGGCAGGCCTTCCCAGAACCGCTTGGAGACGATCACGGCATAGTCGATGATGCCGTGGTCGGTCTCGGTGACGCCGTCCTGAACCTCGAAGAACTTCTTCGAATAGATGTTCGACCAAGTGTTCTCCTGGCCATCGACAACGCCAGTCTGCAACGCGCCATAGACCTCCTTGAAGGCCATTTTTTGCGGCGTCGCGCCAAGTTGCTTGAACTGGGCCACCAGCACGTCGGACTGTTGGACGCGGAACTTCAGGCCCTTGGCGTCAGCAGGCTTGAGGAGCGCATTTTTCGCCGACATCTGTTTCAAGCCGTTGTGCCAGTAGGCCAGACCCAGGATGCCCTTCTTACTAAGCGAATTGAGGATCGCCTTGCCGTGCTTCGACGCCTGGAACTGGTTCACCGCATCGATGTTGTCGAACAGGAACGGCAGGTCGAAGATACGGAACTTCTTGGTGATGGCCTCGAACTTGGAGAGCGAGGGCGCCGCCATCTGCACCGCCTTTCCCTTGATCAGTTCGATCAGGACTTGTTTGTCGTCGAAGAGCTGGCCGCCCGGATAGACCTCGACCCGGACCTTGCCCTTCATGCGCTCGTTCACCCGCTTGGCGAACTCATCGGCGGCAAGATACTTGGGATGCGCCTGACCGCTGGTGACATGGCTGAACTTGATGACGATCTCGGCGGCCTTGACCGCCGGCGCGGCAACCAACATGGCGATGGCCGCGATAGCGAAACAAACCTTGAAAAAACGCATCTACTTTCTCCCTGATTGAAGTGTAGCGTTGAACGTCAACGACTTTTCCTCGCCTGACATTGAGCCAGATCAATCTGTTAGCTTTCCTCTTTTTATCCTAATTTTAGACAGAATCGTAACAAAATCTGTTCGCGGACGAACGATGCGGGCCAACCGGCGGGGAAAACCGCCTCATAATGGCGCGGTGGACATGGCCCTCAATACCCCCGTTCAATATTGGCCAGGGTCGGCAGGGGTTTTCCGGCCAGATCGGCGCGCAGGTTCTCGAACAAAAGGTCGAGGGTCCGGGGCGTGTAGTCCTCGGCGTCGATACACGACGTATGGGGCGTCATGATCAGGTTCGGCGTCGTCCACAAAAGCGACTCCGGCGGCACCGGCTCGGGGTCGAACCCGTCGAGCACGGCGCCCGACAGACGGCCGCTCCCCAGACCCTCGGCCAAGGCTTCGTAATCGAAGACCCGGGTCGGGGCGGTGGTGATGAAACCGGCTCCGTCTTTCATCATGGCGAAGGCGCGGCGGTCGAAATAGCCATCCAGTTCGGGGGTGTAGGGAAGCGTAACGAGAACGAAATCGGCGTCGGGCAGCACCTTATCAAGCCCGTCCGGCCCGTAAACCTCGTCGCACAGGGGATGGGCCTCGCCGCCGCGCCGGATACCGACGACGCCGAGTCCCAGGTCGCGGGCGCGCCCGGCGCCGGCGCCGCCCAGCTTGCCGACCCCGATAACGGCCAGCGTCTTGCCTTCGATGCCCGTGGTGACCAGGGGCGCCCAGCGCTTCTCTTCCTTGGCGGTGACGAAATACGGAATGCGGCAGTTGAGCATCAAGAGCGAGGTCGCGATGAACTCTCCCGCCTTCTTGGCATGGGGGCCGAGGTTGTGGACCAGGGGCACCCCATCGGGCAGCCAGTCGGTGGGCAGTATCTTGTGATAAGACGCCGACGTCACCATAACCCAACGCAGACGGGGCGCCGGCGCCGACAACGGAAACCGTTCCTTCAGCACCTGGGTCGTGGCGATCACCACCTCGGCGTCCGCCATGGCGGCGTCGAATTCCTCGGCGGTCTCGCCAAAGGTGGGCACGAGCCTTTGAGCAACATCGGGATGGCGTGCCAAGGCCTCGTCGAACCAGCGCCTGGAGATGACGAAGGCGGGATTCATCTTGCGCACCGGATAGCCCGGCGGCGCGGTCTCCGGCGTCGGCGGGTTCTGGATGTGCAAACGGATGGGATTAGCATGCTCGGTCATCGGATCGTTCTCCCTGGCGCGGCGCGGATGTGTCCGGCCGGCACCCTATCGACGCCCCGGGGGCGACGCAAGCGGCGGCCCCGGCGCAATCGCCGACACCATTGATCCACATCAAGGTCAAGGCGGAGCGGTGACGATACACCTTTGCGGGGCCTGGCCAAGGGGTAGCCGTTCGGCCCGGCGGGAAGACGCACGGCAATGGGAAGGAAACAGGGCAGATGCTGAAACTCAAGGACGGCCTGACATTCGAGGACCTTTACGAGAGGCAGGGACTGGAAAAACTCGACGCCCAGTTTCAGGCCTTCCTCGGCGCCGTCGACAAGGGTCTGCTGGCGACGCTCAACGACGGCCGGGCCGATCCCGACTCGCTTGCCGGCAAGGACTATTCGGACTTTATCATCGCCCTGTCGACGCACCTGGATTCGTTTCTCGTCCGGCTCTTCGGCATCGAGAAAGAAGCCGCCCGGGCGCGCCAGCAGCACCTGGACCTGGTCGAGCTGTTCGCCTGCAAACGCAAGTTCGTACAGCTCAAGGCGGCGCGCACCATCAACCCCGAAAAGGCCGAGGCCATCGACGGGCCGGCACTCGAAGCCGAACTGACGGCCATTTTCGGCGGTACTTTCGACCAGCGGACCTTCGCCAAGCACGTCATGGCCTGGCTCGGCGACCGGACGGCCAACAAGGACAATCTGGACCTGGCCATGCGCTACGCCGCCTGGGCGGCCCATACCGAAGCGGGCCGCGAACGGCACAAGACGGACGTGGTGTTCAAGCTGTTCGGCCGCCCCGACCCATTCAATCTGGTGCCCAGCAGCACTATGGTGGAACACGATATCACCATGCTGCGCCAGCCGGACGACGATTATTACCGGCGCGAGGGCTTCAACCTCACCGATCCCGGCATGGACCTGATCGAATCCCTCTACGAGGCCAACTACTGCACCATCTGCCACGACCGCGACCGCGATTACTGTTCCCGCGGCTTGCCCGCCGATACCGAGAAGAAGGACGGCGCCTTCGCCGTCAATGCCCTCGGCGTTACTTTGGTCGGTTGTCCCCTGGAGGTGAAGATCTCCGAGATGCACAAGGTGAAGATCGACGGCGACGTGCTCGGCGCCTTGGCCGTGATCACCGCCGCCAATCCCCTGGTGGCGGCCACCGGTCACCGCATCTGCAACGAATGCATCCTGGCCTGCATCTTCCAGAAACAAGACCCGGTCATCGTTCCCCAGGTCGAGACTCGCATCCTCAAGGACGTTCTCGACTTGCCATGGGGCTTCGAAATTTACAGCCTGCTGACGCGCTGGAACCCGATGAACCTTCAGCGCCCCCTGCCCAAGCCGCCAAGCCCGTACAAGATTCTTCTGGTCGGCATGGGACCGGCATCGTTCACTTTGGCCCATGAGTTGCTGAACGAGGGCCACGCGGCGGTGGCCGTCGATGGCCTCAAGATCGAGCCTCTGGCACCCGAGATTTCGGGCGTCAAGGCGAATGGCGAACGGGTGCCCTTCGAACCCATCCGCGACATGTCCGCGCTTTGGGAATCGCTCGATGAGCGGGCCATGGCAGGCTTCGGCGGCGTTGCCGAATACGGCATCACCGTCCGCTGGGACAAGAATTTTCTCAAAGTCGTCCGCCTGCTGATCGAGCGGCGGCGGCGCTTCACGATGTTCGGCGGCGTGCGCTTCGGCAGCGCCATTACCAAGGAATCGGCCTTCGAGATGGGCTTCGACCACATAGCCCTTTGCGCCGGCGCCGGGCGGCCGACCTTTCTTTCCATTCCCAACGGACTGGCGCGCGGCGTGCGCCAGGCTTCCGACTTCCTGATGGCCTTGCAGCTTACCGGCGCCGCAAAGACCGCATCGGTGGCCAACCTGCAAATTCGCCTGCCGGTGGTGGTTATCGGCGGCGGACTGACCGCCATCGACACGGCGACCGAGGCGCTGGCCTATTATGTCCGCCAGGTCGAAAAATATCTCGACCGCTATGAGGTCCTGGTCGGCGAACAAGGAGAGGACGCGGTTCGCAAGACCTGGAACGCCGAAGAGGCGGTCATCGCCGGCGAATACATCGAACACGCCCGCGCCATCCGCGCCGAGCGGGAAACGGCGGCCAAGGAAGGCCGCGAACCACGCTTGATCGAACTCCTCGACCAATGGGGCGGGGTGGTTGTCGCCTACCGCCGCCGACTCGTCGATTCGCCAGCCTACACCCTTAACTACGACGAGGTGACCAAAGCCTTGGAGCAGGGCATGCGCTTCGCCGAGCTGTTGGCGCCGTTGAAGGTCGAGGTCGACGAATTCGGCGCCGCCCACACCCTCCACCTGGGACGCCAGGTCATCGGCGAGGATGGGCGCCCCAAGCCCACCGGCGAAGAGGTGAGCCTGCCGGCGCGCACCGTCCTGGTCGCCATCGGCACCCAGCCCAACACGACCCTGGCGCGCGAGCACCCGGGCTTCGCCGGGATGGACGGCAAGTACTATCAGGCGGTCGACGAGGACGGAAATCCGGTGGAGCCGGAGTGGTCGCCCAAGCCCGACAATATGAACGTGCTTGCGTCTGTTGACAGCGAAAGCCGCGCCATGAGCTTCTTCGGCGATTTGCACCCGGGCTTCGCGGGCAACGTGGTCAAGGCCATGGCGAGCACCAAGCTGGGCTATCCGATCATCGGTCGGGTGCTTGAGCGCAAGACACCGGCGCCAGGGTCACCCGAGGACCTGATCGCCGCCCTCAACCGCGACCTGAGGCCCGTCGTGGAGAGGGTATCCGAAGTGGCGCCCGGTATTTGGGAAGTTGTGATTCACGCGCCCATGGCGGCACGCCAATACCAGCCCGGACAGTTCTTCCGTCTGCAAAATTACGAAGTCAACGCGACCCGCGTCGACGGCACGTTGCTGGCCATGGAAGGCGTGGCGCTGACCGGCGCCTGGGTCGACCGGGACAAGGGTCTGGTGGCGCTGATCTCGCTCGACATGGGAGGATCGACCACCCTGATCAAGCACTTGCGGCCGGGCGAGCCGGTCGTCCTTATGGGGCCGACCGGGGCGCCGACCGAGATCGCCGGCGGCGAGACCGTGCTGATGGCCGGCGGCGGGCTCGGCAACGCGGTTCTGATGGCCATCAACAAGGCCTACCACGAGGCCGGGGCGCGGGTCCTTTACTTCGCCGCTTACAAGGGCGTCGGCGATCGCTTCCACATCAAGGAGATCGAGAAAAACTCGGACGTCGTGGTGTGGTGTTGCGACGAAGCCCCCGGCTTCACGCCCGGACGCGAACAGGACAAGGCCTTCGTCGGCAATGTCGTCGAGGGCATGGCGGCCTATGCCCGGGGCGAACTGGGCCAAGTGGATATTCCCTTGAACGAAGTCGACCGCGTCATCGCCATCGGCGGAGTGATGATGATGAAAGCCGTCGGCGAGGCCCGCAAGGGCGTGCTCGAGGCGTATCTGAAACCCGATCACCTGGCCATCGCCAGCATCAACTCTCCCATGCAATGCATGATGAAGGAGATCTGCGCCCAGTGCCTGCAGCCCCATAAGGACCCCGATACGGGCGAGGAGACGATCGTCTTCTCTTGCTTCGAACAGGACCAGCCCCTGGACCGGGTCGACTTCGGCGCCCTTTATCAGCGCCTGTGCCAAAATTCGGTACAAGAGAAACTGACGGCCCAATGGATCGCCCGCTGCCTGGGCAGCGAAAAGGGCGCCGCCGAGCTGGCGGCCCAGCGCGAACGCCGCTTTTAGGGTCCAGCCCTAGAGGGACGGCAGGCCGGCACTCGGCCGTCAATCCCTGTTCCACTGTTCGACGAAGTCAATGAAATCGGAGGGCGCCAGAGGCTTGCTGAAGAAGTAGCCCTGCACTTTTTCGCAGCCGATGGAGCGCAGGAAGGTGACCGCCTCCGGTCCCTCGGCGCCTTCCGCGCAGACGGTCAGGCCGAGGTTGTGGGCCAGATCGACGATCGAGTGGACGATGATCTTGGCGTCCTCGTCGTGGTCGACTTCGACGACCAGGGATCGGTCGATTTTCAACTCGCTGAACGGCATGCGGTGAAGCTCGACCAACGACGAATAGCCGGTGCCGAAATCGTCCACCGAGAGGGTAAACTGCTTGAGCCGGCAGCGCGAGAGAATGTCCATTGTCCGCACCGGGTCCTCCATGGCGGCGCTTTCCGTGATCTCAAGCACCAGCTTCGAGTGCTCGATCTTGGGCCGGCTCAACAGGTCGGCCAGCCGATCCGGGAGATCGAGATGGCTGAGCAGCTGTGGTGCCAGATTCACCGCCACCGGCAGGTTCAATCCGTTCTGCCGCCAGCAACCGATCTGATCAACCACTAATTTCAACACTAGGTCGGTGAGCGGTGCGATCAGGCCGGACCTTTCGGCCAGCCCGATAAAGCTACTTGGCATGAGAAGTCCGAACAGCGGGTGCTGCCAACGCACCAGGGCCTCGCAGGAGTCGACGACCAGGGCGTCGCTCGACAGGAGGTTGACCTTGGGCTGGTAGTGAACGACCAGTTGCTTTAGCTCGATGGCGTCGCCCAGATCACTTTCGGTCATCGTTGGCGGAGCGCGAAGACACCGGCGCAGCGCCGTCCTGAGTTCATCGGCGTGGACCGGTTTCCCGAGGCTCTCCCGCATCCGCAGACCATGGGTCGTGCCGAGCCGGCGCACGGTCGCCAGGAGGCGGGTGTCGATGCCGCTGATGATAAGGATGTCGGCCGCACACTGCCTGTGGGCCAAGGATCTCAGCAGTTCGACGCCGTCCACGTCGCCCATCACCATGTCGAGAATGATCGCCGTCGGCTGGAAGGTCTCGTAGGCGAGGACGAACTCCTCGGCCCGGTTACATAGGTGGACCTGAAATCCGATCTTCTCCGCAACTTCCTGAAACACATCACAGATGCCGGGTTCGTCATCCAAGATGAGCAACCGGTTGGAACAAGGGGAATCCGTCTCGCCCGAAACGGCTTCCTCTTGTGCGGCATTGCCCGCGCCAGCAGACGCGGTCCGCCGATCGCAACCCCAGACATTGGACGGCGCAAACATGTAACCAGCGATAACGCATATGTAGTTGGGAGGAATACCTACAAAGTCTGATAGGGCACAACAGCGACCTTTTGAGCGATTCTTGTAATTAGGTTGAAGGATTTTAGCGGAAACACTCAAAAGTTTTACAAAATCATACTATGTGTTATTCTATCAAAGTCTTATAACAAAATTTCACGTGAGAAAGTGCGCCAATAAGGAGTGCGGAGAAAGAATAGGGAACGATTGTTCCGGAATGAACGAATCTCCGTCTCGCCGGGCGCTTCGAGCGCAGGGCATTGATGCGGATATCGGAGTTTATAGAGCGATCGAATACTGCCGGATCGTCAGAGGGGGTATTCGCCCTTCTGGAAGACATCTGTGCGGGTTTTGGTATCGATCAGATCGCCTACGGTGCCCTGACCAATCATGTCATATACAACTCTCAGTCGCACCAGGCGCCGGCGGTCGTTCTGAACTATCCGCCGGATTGGGTAGATCATTATTTCACCAACGGCTACCAGCACATGGACCCGGTCGTGACGTTGACGCCGGGCTTGCGCCGACCGTACCTGTGGGATCGCATGGACGAAATCGTTGCCTTGACGGACGAGCAAAAGACGTTCTTCGCCGAGGCCCGGGGGGCTGGCCTCAAGGACGGCATGAGCATTCCCTTGCATGGCCCCTTTGGCAACGTTGCGGTGCTCAGCCTGGCCAGCCGCGAGAGCAATCGGGCGATTGAAAACATCTTCGGCGAACTGAACGCGGTGGCGGCACAGTTCCACACGGTCTACACCGACCATGTCTTGGGAATCCGGCAGGTTCCCCCGTCGCTCCGCCTGACCGAGCGCGAGAGGGAATGCCTCCTGTGGAGCGCTCGCGGCAAGAGCTCCTGGGACACCGGGATGATCATCGGAATTTCGGAGCACACGGAAAATTTCCACCTCAAGAACGCCATGGCCAAGCTGGAAGCGGGTTCACGGGTCGTCGCCGTGGTCAAGGCCATCCGCGCCGGCCTGATTTCGCCTTAACCCTACCAAGATAGGTGGGCTGCGAGTACGCCCGAAAGATGGTTCCCTTGCCGAGCGAAGGTTAACTCTCGGGGGGCTTGGCAATGATTGACTGTGTGACTTGGGAAACGGCTCACCTGTTTGGCGAGGCGTAGATATCTCACCACCGGCTGCGCCATCGCCTCTTCGTCGAACGGCAGGGCTGGGAAGTTCCGACTTACCACTCTCTCGAATACGACCAGTTCGATACACCGGCCGCCGTCTACCTCATGTGGCGCGACGAAGCGGGGCAGGCACGCGGCGTGGCCCGTCTCATTCCAACCGAACGGCCCTATATGGTGAAGGAGATATGGCCCCACATGGTGGACTCCTTGCCGTCCTCGCCAAGCGTGTGGGAAGCGACGCGCATTGGCGTCGATCGGGATCTGGACCCCAGGACCCGCAACCGGGTCTGCGGTGAACTGGTGGCAGGCTGCCTGGAATACGGTCTGCGCAACGGCATCAGCCGCTACATCTTTCTCATGCCGCTGGCCATCATTCGTACCTTGCTGGTTCGGGCGGGGTGTCCCGTCGCGCTGCTCGGCGAGCCGGTAATGATCGACAATCATCTCGCCGCCGTCGCCGAAGTCAGGATATCGAAGATTGCCCTCGCCGAGGTTCGGCGCCGCAAGATGATCGCCGGCCCCGTACTGAATACCGAGACGGTTCCGCTTGAGAAGGCGGCGTAAGTTCCCAACCTTACCGAGTAGACACCGCCCCGATGGACCGCTCAGCCCAACCGATGGAGCAAACGCACGAAAATGCCGCCGCGACGATCGCGGTCGCGCTCCACTACCTACAGCGCAAGGCCCTGTCGACGGGCTTGAACAACCTGGCGGGGCTGATCGATAAGGCCGTACAGGAGGCAAGCGACCAGGCGAACAAACACTGATGTCGGGCGCCGATCGGTTTCGCCGCTACCATCCGTTCGCGACTTACCGCCAGGCCGGGACGAATAGGTCTCGGGACGCGCGTTACCGCCCCGCGGTCGACGGCCTTTAGGACGGGCCGCGCGGCCGCTCAGGCAGCGGCCGATTGCAGGCGTTCGAACTTGGCCTGCAACTCTTCCGGCGTTTCCTCGTGATCGGGGTCGGGAAGGATGCAATCCGAAGGACAGACTTCCACGCACTGGGGATCGTCGTGATGGCCGACGCATTCCGTGCACAGATCCTTGTCGATGATGTAGAGACCTTCGATGATTGAGATCGCGTCGTTGGGACAAGGCTCAATACACGCGTCGCAGTCGGTACAGTCATCGGCGATAACCAGTAGCGCCATCTTATCTTACTCCTCGGATGCTTCATCTCTTTGGCGATTGAATTGCGTGGTCAACCGCCGTTTCACAAGAACAGGCCCGAAACCGAGCGTGAGTTTAGCCCAAGGAGGTCTTTGAGTCACCGGATTCGAAAACGCTCAGACTCTGCCATCAATCGAGAGCGTTGGGCGGGTCGGGGTCGTCATCCCATCCCGCTTCGGGTTCGGGGTATTTCGCCAGCCATTTTTCGACCAGTTCGACGTGCTCCCGTTCCTCTTCGGCCATCTCGGCGGCCAGGTTGCGCACCTCCAGGGTCGGGGCCAGACGGGCCACGACGCGGTAGAAGGCTTCGGCGCGCTGCTCGTTCACCTTGGCCAGGACCAGTGCGTGATGGGGGGTCATCAGGTAGTGAAGGTCTTCGCTCGGCGTTGTCTCCGGTGCCTCGAACCCGATCCAGCGGTACTCCCACGGCGCCCGTTTCGGGCCCTCGCCGGGTTGGAGCTCAACCTTTTTGGCGTGTTCGCCCTCGATAGCGGCCATCTTGGCGAACACTTCCGCCACCTCGTGGTTGTTATGGACCTCCATCTGGTCGGCCAGCTCGGCGTAGCGATCGGCGGCCTCGGATTCCAAGACGTAGGCCATTTCCATCAGATCGGCCCGTGACTTTACGGCGGCGGCCACCTCGGCCTCGACGTCGCGGGCGATTTCTTCCTTGGTGGGCATCGACGGGGTCATACGGCGAACTCCTTCTCGATGTCGGCGATGGTGGCGGTGGGGTTGCCGACGTCCGGCCCGTAGGCGGGATATTCGGTGCGGAACAGCAAGCCGGTGGTGAAGCCGTCGTCGCTCAGCAACTGCTGGCCGGCGAGGGCCCGATCGGCGGCTGGGTCTTCGTCGGTGGCATGCACCATGTTCTTCCACTCGCGCTGTTCGGGTCGATAGATGATACAGGGGCTGAGGACCTCGACAAAGGCGAAGCCGGGGTGCTCGATGGCCTCGCACAAAAGCTTGGCGGTGGCGTTCGAATCGCCGCCGAAGGCGCGGGCGAGGAAGGTGGCGCCGGCGGCAAGCGCGATGCCGAGCGGCGTGAACGACCGCACGCCCGTGCCGCCGGGGGTCAATTTGCTGCTCCAATCGGGCTCGGTGGTCGGCGACGGCTGTCCCTTGGTCATGCCGTAAACCCGATTGTCCATGACGATATAGGTCATGTCGACGTTGCGCCGGCAGGCATGGATAAAGTGGTTGCCGCCGATCGAATAGCCGTCGCCGTCGCCGCCGGCGACGATCACCGTCAGATCCGGGCGCGCCACCTTCAGTCCGGCGGCCAGCGCCAGCGACCGGCCGTGGACTCCATGAAAGCCGTAGCAACAGGTGTAGGCCGGAATGCGCGACGAACACCCGATGCCGGAAATGACGGCGATGTCCTCGGGATTGCGGCCCAACTGGGCGAGCGCCTTGGTCAGCCCGAGAAGGACCGGAAAGTCGCCGCAGCCGGGACACCATACCGGCTTGACGTCGGATTTGAAGTCCTTGGGAATGAAGGCTCGCGCGGTTTGTTCGTTCATGACGCCATCAGACCTTCCATCTTGGCTTGAATTTCGTTGGGCCGGAAGGGCAGGGGACCGGGTCGGAAGTAGGCCTCGGCGCCGTCATCCAGCCCATAATGGCTGCGCAGGTAGTGATAGAGCTGTGCGCCGTGGTTCTGTTCCACGACAAGCACCCTGTTGGCGCCTTCCAGGGCCGCGATCAGGCGTTCGGGTTGGGCCGGCGCCAGGAGGCGCAGGCTGACCACCTTGATGCGCTCGCGCTCCGGGTCCAGGCGCCGCGCCGCCTCGACCACCGGCCCGGTGGTCGACCCCACGGTGACCACGACGATGTCGCCCGCGCCGTCGATCTCGGCCCAATAGTCGCCGTAGTCGAAATCGGCGATCTTCCTGAGTCGCTTGTCGAGCTGCAAGGTGTGGTCGGTGGCCGAACTGGACGGCGTGCCATGCGGGTTGTGTTCCAGGCCGTCGGCGGTGTACTGGCCGCCGGGCGTACCCGGCAAGGCCATCGGCGAAACACCCGATTCGGTGACCACATAGCGGCTATAGTCCTCGCCGGGCACCGCCACTTGGCGTTCGTGATCCAGCGCGACCTCGGCGGGTTTGGCGACGATAGCCCGCGATTGGCCCATCTGTTGGTCCGACAGCACGATCGCCGCCGTTTGCATCGCCTCGGCCAGGTGAACGGCCCACTGGGTGGTGAACATGCAATCGGCGATGGAATTGGGCGCCACCACGACGTGGGGCGCGTCGCCCGAAATGCCGTAGATGGCGATGTTGAGGTCGCTTTGTTCCGACTTGGTGGGAATGCCGGTCGACGGCGCGCCGCGCATCACGTCGACCACCACCACCGGAACCTCGGCGGTGATCGCCAGTCCGATGCCCTCGACCATGAGCGCCAGACCGGGACCCGAGGTCGCGGTAAGCGACGGCGTGCCGCCATAGGATGCGCCGATGGCCATGTTGATGGAGGCCAGTTCATCCTCGGCCTGGACCAGGACGCCGCCGACCTTGGTCAGGTTGGGCGCCATCCATTCCAGGACCTCGGTCGCCGGCGTAATGGGATAGGCGGCAACGAACCGCACGCCGCCCTTGAGGGCGCCCAGGCCGACGGCGTCGTTGCCGTTGATCATCCACCGCGCCGGCACGTCGTCGTTGGGTGCCGGCAGCTTGGCACCGGCGTCCAGATCTTGCACCGCAGCCGCCCCGGCCTCGGCGGTGCCGACGCTGCTCTCGACGACTTTGGCGCCCTTGGACCCAAACAACTGCTCCATGGCGGTATTGACGTTCTCGGGCGAAATGCCGACCAGTTTGGCCACGGCGCCGACGGCGGCCGTGTTGGCGCGGCCGCCCGGCACCGGCTTTACCACCTCGGCAAAGTTCAGGGACTCGATGCGGGCCCCGGTGTCGCGAATGGTCTCGGGCGCTTCCCCCGTCGCGCTGTTGCCGATGATGAAGGTGTTGCCGTCGATCGGCAGTTCTTCGGTGAAGCGGAGCACGCTCTGCCAATCAAGGGCGAGCAAAACGTCAAGGCGGTCATTCTGGGTCTCGATGGGCCGATTGGAGAGATTGAGGAAGGCCAGGGATTCGCCGCCCCGGATCTGCGGCCCAACCGAGCGCGTGATGAGACCGAACCAGCCGCCCTCGGCGGCGGCCCGCAACACCATGTCGCCGGCGATCATGATGCCGTCCCCGCCGCTGCCCACCAAGGCGATGGAAACCGTGTCCCCGCTGGTCGCCCCGTTCGTCCCCATGGTCAACCTCTATTCCTTGCCAAGCGTTACCAAGTCGGCTCACAACCGTCCGTCAGACAGTGGACGGTCCTCGTTCGTTGCGGCTCTCTCCCGCCGGTTAGTGTAAACCTTCGTGCAACGGGAATTCCCTCTCCGCCGGTCCGCGCCCGATCGCCTTGCCGCGACCGTTTCCCCTGCACTACCACGGCCTCCGACGGCGCGGCATGACCTAGATCAAACACCGTCCAATCATGGCCTGATCCGGTTTACGCCATGCCGCCAACCGGTTAACATCGAGAGACAGCGAAGAGGAGATGCACCGTGGACGTTGTTATCGTCGGAGGCGGTTGGGCCGGCGCCGCCGCGGCCATGGCGGCGGCCCGCCAGGGCGCCGAAGCGACACTTCTGGAACGCACCGACATGCTGCTCGGCACCGGCCTGGTGGGCGGCATCTTCCGCAACAACGGCCGCTTTGCCGCGTCCGAGGAACTGATCGCATTGGGCGGCGGCGATCTGATCGAAGCCATGGATTCCAACACGCTGCACAGGGACATGGAATTCCCCGGCCACCGCCACGCCTCGCTTTACAACGTCGCCACCATGGAGCCCATCGTCTGCCGGGCGCTGTGGGACGCCGGCGTCGACGTCAAGCTGATGACCCGTTTCGCCAAGGTCGAGACCGAGGGCCAGCGCATCACCGCCGTCATCGCCAAGCGCCACGGCAAGGACGTCCGTTTCGCCGGCCGCGTCTTCATCGATGCCACCGGAACCGCCGGGCCCAGGACCTTGTGCAAGAAGCACGGCAATGGGTGCACCATGTGCGTCCTGCGCTGCCCCACGTTCGGCCCCCGCGTCAGCGTCGCCGGCCAGGCCGGCATCGACGAGATGACAGGGCAGAAAAAGGGCCGCCTGGGCGCCGTCAGCGGCGCCTGCAAGCTGTTAAAGGAATCGCTCTCTCCCGATATCGTGGCGCGGCTGAACGAAACCGGCGTCGCCGTCGTCGCCTTGCCGAAGACCGACCAGTTCGACGCCGACATGTCGTACAAGGCGTGCCAGCAATATGCCTCGGCGGAATACCGCGACAACATCGTTTTTCTGGATACCGGCCATGCCAAGCTGATGACGCCCTTCTTCCCGCTCGATGCGTTGCGCCGCGTGCCGGGCTTCGAAAACGCCCGCTACGAGGACCCCTACAGCGGCGGCGAGGGCAACGCGATCCGCTATTTCGACATGTCGCCGCGCGACGACGCGCTCAAGGTGACGGGTCTGGACAACCTCTATTGCGCCGGCGAAAAGGCGGGGTTGCTGGTCGGCCACACCGAAGCCATCTGCACCGGCGTCCTGGCCGGCTACAACGCGGCGCGTCAGGCGCTGGGCCATGAGCCCCTTGTCCTGCCGGACTCGCTCGCCATCGGCGATTCCATCTCGTTTGTGCGCCAGCGCATGGCGACCGAGGAGGGACTGGGCCTCAAATACACCTATTCGGGCTCGGTGCTCTTCGAGCGCATGATCGAACGCGGCACCGACACCACCGACGTGAACGCGGTAAAAAGCCGCGTCGCGCAAACCGGATTAAGCGGCGTCTTCGCCGACGCCCCCGACGCGGCGCGCCAACCGGCTGTGCCGCATGGCGAGGAGTCAATCGCCGCCACGGCCGGGCGGGGCAATTGACAACGGCCAGCGTGAAGTCTTCGTACAAGGACGGAGGCGAGTCGCGGTCTGGTGGGGAGTGAGGGTAATAAAAACCATGGGGAAACTACTTGCCGCGTTTATCTTCATTGTATCTTTGAGCTTACCGCCTTCTATAACCGCCGCCGAGGTGCAATGGATCGATTTGTCCGTTGCAGGCGGGGACAGCGTGCGCGCCGCGTTCGGCGCCGTGGAGGGGGAGCGCGGGCCCGCCGTCATTTTCAACCACGGCACCGGGGTGCGCCAATTCGGCCATAAGGGGTCGGTCAGTAATGGCAACATGGACGTGACCGACTACGTCAAGGCCCTGAACGCCCTGGGCTACACGGCCATCGCCCCGGTCCGATCGCACTTGAAGGATTCGGCTTATTACGAACGCGGCGGCACGGTCGGTTCGACGGCGGACTGGATCGCGGTGGTCGAAAACGGCATGCAAGTCGCGAAAGCGGCGAGGTCCTTCCTCGCCGCGAACGCCAACGTCGACCCCGCCCGCATCGCCATCATGGGGTTCTCCGAGGGGGGAAACGTGACGCTGTGGTCGGCCGTCCGGCAACAGGGATACCGGGCTGTCGTATTGCTTGCACCGGCGACCCTGCAGAGCGCTAAGAAGTACGCCCTGAAGGAAGCCGCGACACAGGGCAATCTCTCCTCCTTCGACGCGCCAGTATTTCTGGGCGTCGGAAAGAACGATCATGCCTCGATTCGCAAGGTGGTTCAACGCAGGCTCGTCCCCAATTTGAAAAAAACGAGAAAGGTTTTGATCCACCGGCTCGACTATCCGGGAGGGCACGATTGGTTCTATAAACCGCGTAACGATTTGCTGAATGATGTTGGGGCGTTTTTTTCCGATTATTTGCGCTAGTCAGCGTCAAACGTTTACTCGGCCTTGTCCGGTCTCTGGGGTCGCGCCCAGTTAGATGGCGAAGAAACCGACACCCCTCCCTACCCGCCGTATGCCTTTCCATCCGGCCCGATGCGGATGGCCTTGTGGAATTTGCGCCGGTTGTCGCCGCCCGGCGGGGCGTTTACTTGCCACGCGATTTCCCCGTCACGGGTGACTTCGTAGAGGCGGTCTTGGGAGGAAACCAAGGTGTTGCCGTTGGGCAGGCGGTTGGCCTCGCGGTTGGTCTTGAGCGCCCTCGGCCCGTCCGGGTGTTGCCATTGCCAGACGATGGATTTGGTTTTCCGGTCAAGTTCGACGAAACGGTGGGGGCGGCGCAGGGCGATAAGCAGGTTGCCGTTCTGCAATACTTCCGGTTCGTGGTTCGCCGCGCCTTTTATGGGCCCTTCCGTTGCCGGAAAACCCTTGCCGACGGAGGCCCGGAATGTGATCGACCAGACCACGTCGCCGCCTTTGTTCACTTCGACGACGGTGTTGAAATTGCGGATGCTGATCAGTGTGTTGCCGTTGGCCAGGCGGGTCAGCGAATTGACGTGCATCCACCCTTCCCTCTCGACGTCGGCGAACGGCGGGCGGTCGAAAGCCGCCAGGCCGTTCCAACTCCATACCGATTTGCCGCCGGGCGTGACTTCCACGGCGACCGCTTCGCCCTTTTTCGCCTAGCCCCGGTTATAGAGCGTGTTGCCGTCGGCCAGGCGGTCGGCGTCGTGGGAGGCCTCGGGGTCCAAATGGCGCCACACCACCTTGCCGGCGCGGGTGATCTCGAATATCCCGGCGCCGTGAAGCGTGAACAGGATGTGGCCGTTGTCCAGCCGGTTGACGTCCAAGAGGAACCCTTTGTCCCCGCTGAGCGAGGTCGGAATGGCATAGCTCCACACCGCTTTTCCGTGCATGTCCGCTTCGACGATCCTCTGGCTTTCGAAGCTGGCGGTTACCGAAAACAGCGTGGTGCCGGGAAATACCTTTTCCGCATTCAGTGTCGGAACGTCGAGGTCTTGGGCAACCGTGGCTCTCGAAAGGCCGGCCGCGCAGGCCAAAACCGCCACGATCATCAGGGCCGGGGACGCCAAGGTCATGGCCCTTCCCTTCTCCCCCTCAATGGACCGCATGCGATGCTTGCCCAAACCGGCCCGGATCGAACAGGGCCATTTCCGGCTCACGGCCCAAGATCAGTTCGCCCAACAGCCGTCCCATGTAGGGGCCGGTGGTGTAGCCGCCGCGCACGCAGCCGATGATGAAGGCATCGTCGAGGCCGGGCAGGGCTCCGACCAGGGGCAGGTGATCGGCGACGTTGGCGTCGAGTCCGGGCCAGGCCCTGACGACCCTTGTGCGCGTCAAGGCCGGTACCGTGGCGCAGGCAAGTTGGAAGTTGCCGACCAGGTTCTTGGGGATGACCGTCATGCTGCCGTGTTTCGGGCTACCGACGGCGGGCCAGCCGCCGCCGATGAGCACGGTGCCGTTGCCGGGCTGGATGATCGACAGCTTGCCGGTCGCCTCGCCCAGGATGGTCCGCATGATGGGCCGCGTGCGTTCGGTAACGGCGACGTGGCGGGCGCCGCAGACGATGTCGATCGGAACCCCCAGCCAGGCCAGCATGGGGCCCGCCCAGACCCCCGCCGCCAGGACGACGCGGCGCGCCGCGAGGCGGGTCTCCCCGGCCCTGACGACGAAGCCGCCGCCGTCACGCTCGATACCGTCGACGGCTGAGCGTTCGCGCACATCGACGCCGTCCTCAAGCAGGGCGCGGCGCATGGCAAGGCCGGTCAGGGCGGCGTTGGCGAAGCCGTCGATGGGGCAGTAAGAGGCCAGGACGGCGGTGTCCGACAGGCCGGGCTCGATGGCCCGCGCCCGCTCGGCGGTCACCATTTCGATCGGCGCGCCGGCGTCGATACGCCGGCCCATGCGCGTTTTCAAGGCCTCGGCTTCGTCTTCCGTGAAGGCCAGGGTCAAGCCGCCGGTGGTGCGAAACCCGACTTCCATGCCCAGCCATTGGGGCGCGTCCCTCCACATCTCCCAGCCCTTGAGGGCATAGGGAATGAGCGCCGCGCGCTTCATTTGCATGGAATGGGTGCCGGCGTTGACGCCGGACGCCTGGCGGCACAGGCTGTCGCGCTCGGCGATCACCACCTTCATGCCGCCTCGGGCCAGATGAAGTGCGGTGGCGCATCCCAAAATACCCCCGCCGATGACGGCCGCGTCGTACATTCAGGCGAATTTCCGGATCCCGATGGTGGCCCGCAAGAGCGCAATGCTAGTCCGGCCGGTTTACGCATGACAGGACTTTTTCCGGTCCGCCTCGGCCGTTTCCCCTGCACTACCATGGCCCTCGACCGCGCGGCATGACTTAGATCAAACCTCGTTCAATCATGCCGCCGTATAGTTCTGGGTCGGAAAGGATGGCTCGAAACCCGAACACCAGCCGGTTTACGCCTGACCAGACAAACTCTCGTCCGGACCGGCCGACGGCCTTGGTGGCGCGTTCGATCTGCCTTCGATTGTGCCGTCACGTTTGCCGGCTAGGGGGATCGGATATGAGGGGACAAATACGCCCATGACCAGCAACGGGGGAAGACCGGAAAGCGTTTCAGTGGCGCTGGCCGGCAGTGGCGGCAGCGGCTTGATGACGGCCGGCGAAATGCTGCTTGACGTGGCGCGCGACGTCGGATGGTACGGCATGATGACGCGCTCGCTAAGCCCCCACATCCGCGGCGGCGAGGCGGCGGCTTTCATTCGCCTCTCGCCCGTCGAGGTGGGCTCGTGCGACGACCTGCTCGACATTGTCGTCGCCCTTGACTGGACCGCCATCCGGCGCTTCGCCGCCGAAGTGCCGCTGAGCGGCGAAACGCTGGTCATCTACGACGAAGCGGCGGGCGAGGCGCCCGAGGCGACCACCGCGTCCGGGGCGCGTCTGGTCGCCCTGCCCTTGGGCGAAATGGCCCAGGAAATCCCCCAGGGCAGGCCCAACATGGTCGCCCTTGGTATCGTCGCCACCCTCATCGGCATCCCCGCGGAGATTGCCCTGGCGACCGTAGAGAGGGCCATCGCCGACAAGGGCGCCGAGGCGGTCACGGCAAGCGCCGCCGCCGTCAGGGCGGGGATCAAGGCGGGCGGCGCACTCAACGCCGATTACTCCATCGGCGCGGCCGCCGCGCCTGGCGCCAACGGACGGTGGAGCATCAGCGGCAACGAGGCGACGGGGCTGGGCGCGCTGTCGGGCGGCATCCGCTTCGCCGCCGCCTATCCCATCACGCCGGCCACCGAAATCCTCGAATGGCTGGCGCCCAACTTGACGGAAGTGGGCGGCGCCCTGGTTCAGGCCGAGGACGAGTTGGCGTCGATCAACATGATCATCGGTGCCTCGTTCGGCGGCACGCCGGCGATGACGGCGACCTCGGGCCCCGGCCTGTCGCTGATGATCGAGGGCATCGGTCTCGCCATCGCCGCCGAAACGCCCATCGTGGTCATCAACGTCATGCGCGTCGGCCCCTCGACCGGCCTTCCCGCCAAGTCGGAGCAGGCCGACCTCAACATCGCGCTTTACTGCTCGCACGGCGACGCGCCGCACATCGTGACGGCGGCGACTTCGGCCGGCGACTGCATCTTCACCACCCAGTGGTCGGCCCATCTGGCGGAAAAGCTCCAATGTCCGACCATCGTGCTGACCGACCAGTGGCTGGGTCAGTCGCGGGTCATCATCGAGGAACCGGCCGAGGTTCCCTTCGTTGCCGAGCGCGATACGGCACCGCCGGGGATCGAGAACTACCAGCGCTATAGGGACACCCCGTCTGGCATCTCGCCGATGGCCCTGCCCGGCACCCCGGGCGGCGAGCACGAGGCCATGAGCAGCGGACACAACGCCTTCGGCGCGCCGTCGGGCTCCGCCGCCGACCATCACCAGCAATTGGACAAACGTCAGCGCAAGCTCGACGAATTCGACTTCGGCGATGTCTGGGCCGAAATCGAAGGCGAGGGCGAGGTTGCCGTGGTGACCTGGGGCTCAACCACCGGGGCGGCGCGCGAGGCCCTGGCGCGGGCCAAGGAAAACGGCCTGCAAGCACGCCTGATCGGCTTTCGCTTGCTGCAACCGATGCAGGTCGAGCGCTTCGCGGCGGCCATGAAGGGGGTGAAAAAGGTCCTGATCGTGGAACAAAGTCACGGCCGACAGTTCCACAACTATCTGCGCGCCCATTTCCACCAACACCTGCCGGCGACGGTCAAGGTCTTCAATCGGCCGGGCCCCCTGCCCATCCGTCCGGGACAGGTGGTCGAACAACTTTCCGAGTGGAGCTAGGCCGATGAACGAATCTTCCCCGACCGCGCCCCTTAAAGCCAACGACTTCAAGTCCGCCAATAAGCCGATGTGGTGCCTGGGCTGCGGCGATTACGCCGTTCTCGGCGCCGTGGCCAAAAGCCTGGTCGAACTGGGCGTCAAGCACGAAGACGTGGCCATCATTACCGGCATCGGGTGTTCGGGTCGCTTTACCACCCACACCAACGTCTATGCCTATCACGGCGTCCACGGCCGCGCCCTGGCGGTGGCGACGGGGCTCAAAGTGGTGCGCCCCGATCTGATGGTGATGGCGGTCGGCGGCGACGGCGACGGCTTCGCCATCGGCGGCAACCACTTTATCCACGCCTGCCGGCGCAACGTCGATATGACCTATATCGTCATGGACAATCAGGTCTACGGCATGACCAAGGGCCAGGCGTCGCCGACCACGGCGGCCGACTGGACGGACAGCAAGCTGACGCCCGAAGGCCCCGGCGCCGCCCCCTATCAGGCTTTGCCGGTGGCGCTGTCGACCGGCGCCAACTTCATCGCCCGCGCCTTCGCCGGCAACCCCAAGGAGTTGATCCGCATCATCGTCGAGGCCGTGCGCCACCCCGGCTTCTCGTTCGTCGATGTCCTCTGCCCCTGCGTCGCCTTTCAGCCCGAACAGTGGGGCTGGAAGGAAATCGTGCGCCCCGGCTTCGAAGAACCGACGGCGGATGCGGCGGAGGCCGGCCGAAAACTCCTCGACGACGACGGCTTCAATCTCGGCGTGCTGTTCAAGGGCGACCGCGCGCCCTTCCAGGTGCCGGCGAAGGGTGAATGCGACATCGCCGGCATCCGGCGCCAATTCGCGCCATAGACGATTTTCGGGACGGGCCGATCCTTGTCCGCGAGCAAACCGATTACGGCAATCAGAAATTGCCCGTCTGGTAATCGCGGATCGCTTGGTGAATCTCGTCGCGGGTATTCATCACAAAGGGGCCGTACCGCGCGACGGGCTCTTCAATCGGTCTCCCCGCCACGACGATGAGACGCCCGCCGCCGTCGGATGACAATTCGACGCGGTCGCCGTCCGTCAGCACGGCCAGGGTATGCACATCGACCGTCTTGTCGCCGATGGCTGCCGAGCCCTCGAACACATAGGCGAAGCAGGTGTGACCCGCCTCAACGGCTTGGACGTGCGTCGCCCCCGGGGTCAAGGCCACGTCCACATACAGCGGGTCGACCGAAATGTGGGTCACCGGACCATCGGTTCCCGCCGCGGTGCCGGCGATTATTCTCAGACGGGCCCCTTGATCCGTCATGATTTCGGGGACATCGGCGGGTTCGATGTTCTGGTAGCGCGGGACACACATCTTGTCGGCCGCCGGCAGGTTGACCCAAAGCTGGAAACCATGCAGTTCGCCGTCCTCTTGTTCCGGCATCTCCGAATGCACGATGCCGCGCCCGGCCGTCATCCACTGGACGCCGCCCGGCCCCAGCACGCCTTCGGCGCCGGTGTTGTCCTTGTGACGCATCTGGCCGGCGATCATGTAGGTCACCGTTTCGAAGCCACGATGGGGATGCGAGGGAAAGCCGGCGATGTAGTCGTCGGGGTTGTCGGTGCCGAAGGCATCGAGAAGTAAGAAGGGATCAAGCTCGGAGCACGCCTGCGTGCCGATGGATCGGCGCAGCTTCACGCCGGCGCCGTCAGACGTCACCTGCGATTGAATGATCTTGGCAATCGCCCGGGGGCTGTTCATGGAATTCACCTTTCCGGCGGCAGGATTTCCTGGACGCAGACCTGATCGACAAGATGGCCGCGCCCCAGATCCGTCAGATGCGCTCTCTTCTGCTCGTTGGTCAGGTTTGCTCCGATCCCGTTGGTCATGGCAAGGACCAAGGAGCGGTCGCTCATATCCAGCCAAAACCCCCGCCGAACCAAGCGGTCGTCGCTGTCCCCCATAAAGGGATTGTCGGGGTCGGCGCCGATATCGGGATCGAAGAATTTACTCAACCTGTGGCCTCCCGGCTCAAATCCATCGAGTGAAGCGAAATGCAAAACCCGGGGACGGGCGCCACCCTATCAATTTCGGCCTCCCCCTTTCACTTGGCCAAATAGGCATAGACGCCGAGACAAGTTATTCTTCTGGATAGGCCATTCATAACACTGCGAATTGGTTCAGGATCAAGTCGGGGACGAGTTTCGGTGCCATCCCCAATAAATTGGACCACTTTCAGGGGGTCACTCCACCTCTGGCGGTCGCCTGAGCACGCAGGGGTCCACCGGCATGACCTGACCGACGGCCCCATTCCGCCCTTGTCCCTTGACCTGCCCGGGTACCATCTCAACGTCTCATCGTGGACGGCAGCCATGTGGCGATATCGGGAAACGCCGTCAGCAAAGCCAGCGCCACGATCATGATGCACATGAAAGGCATACTGCCCAAAACCACGTCGGACAACGGCAGATTGGGCCGGAGTCCGTGAATCGTGTAGACGTTCAGTCCGATGGGTGGGGTTATCATCGCTATCTCGACGAGGATAACGACGATGATCCCGAACCAGATGGGATCATAACCCAGACTGATGATGATCGGAAAAACGATCGGCAGTGTCATGACGATCATCGACACCGCATCGATGAAACAGCCCAGAACGATGTACATCGAGTAGATGATGACCAAGATCAAAAGCGGAGGGACGCTCAGCGAAGTGACCCACTCGGCCAGCAGATCGGGGACGCGGAGCAGCGCCAAGGTGCCCCCGATGATGCTGGCGCTGACCATGATGAAAATGAGCATGCTAGTCGTCTTGACCGTGCCGATGAGGCTGTCCCGCAGAACCTCCCAGGTCAGTTTTCCGTAGGCGATCGTAAAAGCTAGCGCCATGCTGGCGCCGATCGCCGCCGCCTCGGCCGGAGTCATGATGCCGAAGTATATTCCGAAAAGAATGACCCCGATGATCACCAGCACCGGCCACATGAGCAGGACTTTTTTGTATCGTTCCTTGAAAGCCATCTCCACGTATGAAGGAGCCAACCCCGGCTGGAACAGGACCCGGGTCCAGATGTAGCACATGTAAAGAAAGGACAGCATGATGCCGGGGAGCACACCGGCGACAAACAAATCTCCAATGGATTGTTCTACGATTACGCCATAGATGATGAGTGCCGTGCTGGGAGGGATCAAAATGCCGAGTGTCCCGCCGGCGGCCAGCGACCCCAACGCCAGTCTGCGATCGTATTTCCGCTTTTCCATTTCCGGAATCGCCATGGCGCCGATGGTCGCGGATGTGGCGACGCTGGATCCGCTAATGGCGGCAAAAATGGCGCAGGCGACGATATTGGTTTGCAGCAGACCGCCCTTTGTCTTGCCCGTCAGGGCGGTGCTGCCTTCGTAAAGCCGTTGACTGACCCCGCCGTGCAACAGGAGTTGGCCCATGAAGATGAACAGCGGAATTGCCCCGAGGACAAAACTGCTGCTCATTTGCCAGGCCGCGTACTCGACGACCCCCATCCGATTCAGGAACAGGTAGGCACTGAGTATGCCGACGAAACCGAGGGCGACCGCGACCGGGATTCCGGTCACCAGAAACAGCAAAATCAGGCCAAAAACGGATAGCGCGATTTCGTACCAAAGAAAATCTGCCATTTCGGGTCGCTCCAAGCATTCCGAGTTCAATCTCGGATATTTTTTGCCACGTCCCTGCAAATGCTACAAACAAGGAACAGACTAGTCAGGGTCAGGCCAACGGGAATAATCAATTGAAACGGCCAAACGATAATATCGATGCCGGTACGCGAGGTGGTGCCGAACTGATAACTGGTCTGGGCGGCGTCAAAGCCAAAGTATCCGAGAAAAACCGCGTAACTGAGAAAAACGATCGAATCGATTACCTTGAACCATTTCCGCATTCTCTCCGGCAGTCTCTTGATCAGGAAGTCCACCCGGATGTGCGCACCCGCTTTGTGGGTATAGGCCAAGCCCAGGAAAACAACCGCCACCAGCAGATATCCGGAGAATTCCAACGCCATTTTCGTGCCGGCACCCAAAACAAATCTGGCCAGGACATCCAGCGTTACGCCGATCGCCATGATGAAAACGGCGCAGGAGGCCAG
>JASLLZ010000050.1 GCA_030746775.1 Rhodospirillales bacterium
CCCACACCTACTTCTCCGCAATCTGCATCGCCGCTTCCATCATCTTCTATCTCAATCAATGAGTCCTGACCCTAGTAGGCATGACGAAGTATAGCAAGCACTATGTAGACGACAAAGCGCTTTACAAGGAGCCTCCCGCTCAATGCTCCGGTCGGTGAATGTCCGCAATGGCTCAGCAACGGTATCCGTGGCGGGACTCGAAAGATACGCTATGCGGCCATAAGCTAACCTATGGCCTATGTGTACTCACCCTGGACAGCGCTCAGCGTCGGCCGCGGACGGCAAGCAGGGCGCCGGTAACCAGGACGACGCCGCTCATGGCGCGTCAGACACCGACGGCGCCATGGTCGTCTCCATTTCGCGGCGCAAGCGAACCGTCTCATCGTCGCCGTCGGCCGCGACGTCGGACCAACAGAGAGTGGTGCCTTCGGCGACATCGTTCCTGAGCGCCATGCCGTGGGCCAGGCCGATCGGCAGCGCGCCCTGCTCGAGGGACGCGGCGGCCGGCATCAGGCGTCCCCAGACCGTGGCCCCGCCCTCGCCGTCAAGGACCTCGCCGGCTGCCAGGTTACGCTTGGCGGTCGCCGCCACGTCGGCGCGAAAGCCGGTGGCGCATCCCGTCGCCTGGTCCATCAGGCCGGCGTAGGCGACGCTGATGCCGAGTTCCAGACCGATCAGGTGGTAGGGTCGCCAAAGCGCCGTGTAGCGGCCCGAAGGATCGGTGATCAGGCCGTAATCGGCAAAGCAGCGCTCGACATAGTCCGACGGCGCCTCGAAGACGACGTAGACCCCCCAGCGCAGATCGCCGTCAATGTCGCGCCCGTCGCGGTCGCGGCTCGAGATCACCTCGACCTGGCCCTTGTGGTGAAGGCAACCGCCGTCGGCCTCGGGGATTAAGGTGCTCGCCAGGTCGTGCACCGCGCAGGGCGGGAAGGCAAGACCATCGGGCGCCGGCGTCAGGCCGGTGGCGTTGGCCACCGCCGCCATCTCAATCGCCGATTTGGTTCCATCTAGGAAGGAATTGAACATCTTGGCGTTGAGGCCGCTGGCCTCGGCGCGTTCGGCGTCCAGGCCATAGTGATCCCAAATGGTTTCCGGCGTCGAGGCATGGAAGTGGGGCATATAGAGCGTCCCCTTGCCCGCCGCCACGACATCGAACCCCGAGGCCCGCGCCCAGTCCACCTGTTCGCAGATCAATGCCGGTTGGTCGCCGTAGGCCAGCGAATAGACGATCCCCGCCGCGTCGGCGCGGCGCGCCAAGAGCGGCCCGGCAAGCGCATCCGCCTCGACGTTGACCATGATGATGTGGCGTCCGAATTGGCAGCAGGCGAGAACATGGCGGATGCCGGCGGCCGGATCGCCGGTGGCGTCGATGACCAAGTCCATTCCATCGGCGGCAATCAGCGCCCGGCCATCGTCGCCAACGAACGTGCCGCCGCTCTCAAGCGCGGCGTCGAACGAGACCGCCCGGATCGATTCCTCGGGCCAACCGGTGGCGGCGAGCGCGCGGCGCGCCACCGGGACGTCAAGGTCGGCGACGGCCAGTAGATGCAAGCCGGGCGTGCGCCGGGCCTGGGCCAGGAACATGGAGCCGAACTTGCCCGCCCCGATAAGGCCGACGCGGATCGGCCGCCCGTCCTCGGCGCGTGCCGCAAGCATGCGATGGAGGTTCATGGCCTTGCCTTCCCAAGAAACTATTCGCGCAATCAAGTTTATCAGTTGACGGGGCGCAGATGAAATCTCCTGGAGGCGGCGGAGAGGTCTTTACCTGGCACCACCGAGAGGCAATCATGGTGCAGTCAAGTCGAGTCGCCGAAAGAACCGACCATGGCCGAGTCCCTGGCACCGTTCGAAAGCGCCATCCGTTTGGGATTTTTTTTCGCCGTGCTGGCCGTCATGGTGGCCTGGGAAGTGGCGGCGCCGAGGCGCACACTCACGCAAACCCGGCGCCTCAGGTGGCCCGCCAACCTCGGCATCGTCGCCCTGAACACGGTATTGTTGCGGGTTTTGTTGCCGGTGCCGCCGTTGGTCTTCGCGGCCCTGGCCGAAGCCCAGGGCTGGGGTGTCTTCAATATGCTCGCGGCGCCGGGCTGGTTTGCCGTCGCCGCCTCGGTCGTGGTGCTGGATTTGGCCATCTACCTACAGCACGTGATGTTCCACGCCGTGCCGGTGCTGTGGCGCCTGCACCGCATGCACCATGCCGATTTGGACATCGACGTCACCACAGGCGCCCGCTTTCACCCCATCGAGATCGTTCTTTCGGCGCTCCTCAAGATGGCGGTCATCGCGCTAATCGGGGCCCCGGCCCTGGCCGTGCTGGTCTTCGAAGTCGTGCTCAACGCCACCGCCATGTTCAACCACGCCAACGCACGGGTGGCGCTTGGACTCGACAGGGTGTTGCGCTGGTTCGTCGTGACCCCCGACATGCATCGGGTCCACCATTCCATCCACGTCGACGAGACCAATTCCAACTTCGGCTTCAACCTGCCGTGGTGGGATCGCCTGTTCGGCACTTACCGGGGCCAGCCGCGCGACGGCCACGCGGCCATGACCATCGGTATCGAGCAATTCCGCCAGCCAAAGGTTCTCCACCTCCACCGAATGCTCGCCCAGCCCTTCGTCGGCGCGCCGGGATCCTATGCCTTGGGCCGGCGGCGCGGGGAGGACGAGGGCGCCTAGCGTCCTTAATCGTATACGTACTGATTGAGCCCGAAACGCGGGCGGGGCGCTATTTGATCCGCGCTTCCTTGAAGATCACGTGCTTGCGCACGACCGGATCGTACTTGCGGAATTCCAGTTTCTCGGTGACCGTGCGCGGGTTCTTCTTGGTCACGTAATAGAACCCCGTATCGGCGCTGCTGACCAGCTTGACGAGAATTGTGGCGGGCTTTGCCATGATCCCACTTTCCGTTTGAACGGGACGTTGTCGCGTGAGGCCGGCACCATACAGGCAGCGCCCCGCCTGTCAAGGGTAGGGTCGGGCCGGGTCAAGGGCTCGCGGGTTCGGTGCTCGCCGTCGCCGTGGATGAAGACATATCCAAGGCCTGGCTGTACAAAGGCATGGCGTCGAACAAGTGGCGCGCTATGGTAAGTTCGGTATCGCCAACACGACGCTGTGAGGGACAGACGGCGCGCAGGTCGCGGCGCCGTTCCTCGTCATATATTCCGACACTGCGCCAGTTGGCGTGCCGCTCGACAGTTCCCATACGCCCGCTCAAGGCCGATTTTAGCTCGTCCGCGCCATCGCCCGCGGCGCCACTGGTGCAAATGCCGGGCGAGACGCCAAGGCCGTGTATGGCATAGCCCGAGGGCGCGATGAAGCGCGACCAGGTCAGTGTCAACTCACCCTCGTTGGGGAGCCGAATGACCGTCTGAACCGTACCCTTGCCATAGGACGTGGTGCCGACCACCACCGCTCGGCCCCGGTCCTGCAACGCCGCGGCGACGATCTCGGCGGCCGATGCGGACTTGCCGTCGACCAGCACGACCATGGGCAGTCCCTGGGATAAATCGCTGCCGCCGGCCTCATAGCGGTGGATGCTGTCGGGATGACGCCCCCGGGTCGAACTGATCAGGCCTTCGGAAAGAAACAGATCGACCAGACGAACCGCCTGCTTCAACAGGCCCCCTGGATTTCCCCGCATATCCAAGATTGCGCCGCGCAATGGATCGCCCTGGCGTCGGCGCTCCGCCCGCAGGGTGTCGGCGGCGCTGCGGGCGGTATTTTGGTTGAAGCCGGAAACCCTGAGGTGCAGGACGCCGTCCTTGCGCCGCGCGACGACCGTGTCAGGCACGATATGGGCGCGCACCACCTCGAAACGCAGGGGAAGTGCCTTGTCGGCGCGGCGAATGGTCAGGACAACGCGGCTCTTCACCAGGCCGCGCAGCTTGGCGACGATTTCGTCCTTATCCATGGCCTTGGTGGGAAAGCCGTCAATGTGGGTGATGCGGTCGTCCGCTTGGAGGCCGACCTTGGCCGCCGGCGTATCCTTCATCACCGTGGTTACTCGGACCGTCCCTTCTTCGGCTCGAAAGCGGATGCCGATACCACCGAAGCCGTCGCGCCGGGCGCGGTTACGCTTCGCATCCTCGGCGCCGGAATAGCGCGAAAAGACGTCGAGACTGGAGAGCGCCCCGTCGAACACCGCCTCATAGATTTTTTCGACGGCGGCGGCCTTGAGCGCCGGCGACGCCGTACGTCCGGTGAGGGATATCTCGGTGGTCAGCGAGACCCATCCCTTGACGTCGTCGTCCTTGGGCACGGCGAAGCGGGCGACCTCGTCATCGGCAACCAACAACGCCACCGTGGTCTCGTTTCGCACCACGCTCAGCGCCGGATCGACGGCGCTCAGTCCGCGCAGGCCCTCGAAAGCCACCGCACCGACGGCAATCGGTTCGATGTATTTTTCGACGATGCTGGCGTAGCCGGCGGCAAAGGTTTCCCGCGCCGTCTCCCGGGGGAAGGCGTCCATCGCCCGGTCGGGCATCTGGCGGGCCGGAGCGCAGGCGGTCAGAACCAGGACCAACACCAGCCCGATAGAGCGCAATCCATTGGCGTAAAGGGCATTCATGGGCCGATTGTCCCTTTTTTTCCGACTCCCGTCACTATTTGTCTTTCCGCGCCTTCCTTTTGGTCCGCCGCGGCCGGGCCGCGCTGTCGGCCTCGACAAGCTCGACGATTAGGCCGCCGGTCACCGGATCGGCCTCGGCAAGACGCACTTGCACCTCGGCGCCCAAGCGGAAACGCCGCCCGCCGCGCCGCCCCCTGAGTTCGTGACGCGCCGCGTCATGGACATAGAAATCGTCGGGCAGCGAGCGCATGGGAATCAGCCCGTCTCCCCCGGTTTCGTCGAGGGTGACGAACAACCCGAACCGGGTGACGCCGGTTACCCGGCCGGCGAAGACGTGACCCACCCGCTCGGCAAGATAGACCGCGGTAAAGCGGTCGATGGTGTCCCATTCGGCGGCGGCGGCGCGGCGCTCGGTCATCGACAGGTGTTCGCCGGCCTGGGTAAGGTCCCGGGGATCGCCCTCCGCCTCCCCCTCGCCAAGGCCGCCGGCGCGGATCAGCGCCCGGTGGACGACAAGATCGGAATAGCGCCGGATCGGCGACGTGAAATGGCAATAGCGGATCAGGCTCAATCCAAAGTGGCCGATGTTATCCGGCCCGTACTGGGCCGGGACCTGGGCCCGCAGTATAACCTCGTTGACGACCCGTTCGTGGGGCGTTCCGGCCACTTTGGCAAGGATGCGGTTGAACAGCTCGGGCCGCACGGCCTGGCCCCGATCCAGCTTCAACCCGAAAGTCGAGAGGACAGCCCTCAGGCCCCCCAGCTTTTCCCGCGACGGCTCGTCGTGGATCCGGTAGAGGGTCGGCGCGCGGGCTGCTTCCAAGGTCTCGGCGGCGGCGACGTTGGCCGCGATCATGAACTCTTCGATCAGCTTGTGGCTGTCCAGGCGGTCCTCCGTCTTGATGGCGACGACCGCGCCGGCGTCGTCCAAAACGATGCGCCGTTCGGGCAGGTCGATCTCAAGCACGCCGCGCTCGCGCCGGGCCTTGGCCAGGGCCTCATAGGCCCCGTAAAGGGGGGCAATAACGTCTTTCGCCAGTGGTGCCGTCGCCGCGTCGGGGGCGCCGTCCGCCGCCGCCTGCACGTCTTCGTAAGTAAGGCGCGCCTGGGAGCGCATAAGACCACGGCAAAAGCGGTGCCGTTTGAGCCGGCCCTCGGCGTCGATCCACAGATGGGCGGCAAGGCAGGGCCGGTCCTCGTCCGGTTTTAACGAGCACCACCCGTTGGACAGGGCCTCGGGCAGCATGGGCACCACGCGGTCGGGGAAATAGGCCGAGTTGCCGCGCTCGAAGGCGGCCTGATCCAGGGCGTCGCCGGGCCGCACGTACCACGCCACGTCGGCGATGGCGATTATCAGGTGCCAGCCGCCGGGGTTGTCCCCGTCATCGTCGGGCCGGGCCCACACGGCATCGTCGAAGTCGCGCGCGTCGGCGCCGTCGATGGTGACCAGTGCCAGGTCGCGCAGGTCTTCGCGCTGGCCCAGGATTGCCGGGCCGGCCGCCGCCGCCAAGTCCAAGGCGCCGGCGTCGAAGGCCAAGGGAAGGCCGTGGTCGTGGATGGCGATCAGACTGACGGCGCGGGGATGATCGCCCTTGCCCAGGCGCTCCACGATGCGCGCCCGGCGCAGCCCCAGCTTGCGGCCGGGCAGCACCTCGGCCTGCACCAATTCGCCGGGTTTGGCGCTCCCGGCGTCGTCGCGGGCAATGACGTATTCACTCTTTTTACCGCGCGTGGTGGGCCTTAGGCGTCCCTCGCCGGAAACGACGTCGAACACGCCGAGGACCGTCGACGGCGCGTCGGGAAGACGGCGAATGGTGCGCCCTTCATAGACACCGCCGGCGCGCGGCGTCATCCGCGCCAGGACCCGGTCGCCCGGGCCGAGGGCCGGACGGCCCCTCTTTTCGGGCGCCATGAAGACGGTTGGCGGTGGGCCGTCGCGCTCCCACGAGACGGGACGCGCCAGGACCTCGCCATCATGATCGGTGCCGGTAACCTCGACCACGGTGACCCGGGGCAACAGGGCGCCGGTGTTGGCGCGCCGCCGCCCGCCGGGGATCAGGCCGTCGGCCTTCAACTCCCGCATCATGGCCTTGAGGGCCATCTTCTGGTCGCGGCCGAGGCCGAAGGCGCGGGCGATCTCGCGCAGCCCCGCCGGGCGCGGGCTTTCGCCGATGAAGGACAGAATCTCGGCCTTGGTGGGAAACGGGGCGGACTTTGAGGGTGACTTGGTCAATCGTGAATTATTCGTTCCCGGCGCCGGCGCCGGCGGCGCCCTTGGCGGCTTTCTTGCGCTTGGCGGCCTTGCGGGGTTTCTTCTTGGCGCCCTTGCCGCCCTTGGCCGCCTTGGCGGCAAGGAGCGCCAAGGCGGCGTCGAGGGTCACGGTCTCGGGCTCCATCGACTTGGGCAGGGTGGCGCGCAAGGCGCCGTGCTGCACATAAGGGCCGAAGCGCCCGGCGCGCACCGTCACCGGCTTGCCGTCGCCGGGGTGGTCGCCGAGCGCCGTCGCCTTGGCCCCGGCCGGCGCCTCGGCGATCAAGGTCACGGCGCGGTTGAGACCAATGGTCAGCACGTCATCGTCCTTGAGCGAGATATACTTGCCGTCGTGGCGGATGTAGGGGCCGTAGCGACCGAGGCCGGCGATGATCTCGGCGCCGCTCTCGGGGTGCGCGCCGATCTGGCGCGGCAAGGCCAACAAGGCCAGGGCCCGCGCCAGGTCCAGGGTCGCGGCGTCCATGCCCTTGGGCAACGAGGTGCGCTTGGGCTTTTCCTTGGTCTTACCTTTGCCCTTGCTCTCCTGGGCCTCGCCGAGCTGCACGTACAGGCCATAGGGTCCCTTGCGCAGCCACACGGGCAAGCCTGTGTCCGGGTCGTTGCCCAGATGCTTGGGACCGTTGTCGGTGGCGCCGTTCGCTCCGCCGTCGCCGTCGGCGACCAGCGGGCGGGTGAAGCGGCAGGTCGGGTAATTACCACAGCCGATGAAGGCGCCGAACTTGCCCACTTTGAGACTCAATCGCCCTTCGTCGCAACTCGGGCAGGCACGGGGATCGCCTCCGTTGCCGTTGGCCGGAAAGAAGTGGGGGCCAAGGAGCGTATTGAGGGCCTCCAGCACGTCGGTGATGGTAAGCTCCCGGGTCTCGCCGACGGCCTTGTCAAAGGCGCCCCAAAACCGGTGCAGGACCGCCTTCCAGTCGCTCCGCCCGCCGGAGATATCGTCGAGCTGGTTTTCCATGTCGGCGGTGAAGGTGTACTCGACGTAGCGCTCGAAAAAGCTGGCCAGGAATGCGGTCACCAGGCGGCCCCGGTCCTCGGGCTCGAAGCGGCGCTTCTCCAGGCGCACGTACTCACGGTCCTGAAGAACGGAAATAATGCTGGCATAGGTCGACGGGCGCCCGATGCCCAGTTCCTCCAGCCGCTTGACCAGGCTCGCCTCGGTGAAGCGCGGCGGCGGCTGGGTGAAGTGCTGTTCCGGCGTCACCTCGGCCGTGGTCATCGCCTCGCCTTCCTTGACGTCAGGCAGAATGCGCTCGGCGTCGTTGTCGGGCGCGTCGTCGCGGCTTTCGCGGTAAAGCCGGAGGAAACCGTCGAACACCACCATCGAGCCGGTGGCCCGCAGCATCGCCGATGCATCGCGGGCCCCGACGTCCACCGCCACCTGGTCGAGGACGGCGCTTTCCATCTGGCAGGCCACGGTGCGCTTCCAGATCAGCTCGTAGAGACGCAGCTGATCCTTATCGAGGCGCTGGGCCAGGTCGCGCGGCCGGCGGGCGACATCGGTGGGGCGGATGGCCTCGTGCGCCTCCTGGGCGTTCTTGGCCTTGGTCTTGTACATGCGGGGCGATTGCGGCACGTAAGAATCGCCGTGTTCGCGCCCGATCAGGTCGCGGCAGGCGAAGACCGCCTCGCCCGCCATATTGACGGCATCTGTCCGCATATAAGTGATCAGGCCGACGGTCTCGCCGCCGATGTCGACGCCTTCGTAAAGCCGCTGCGCCACCTGCATGGTGCGCTTGGCGCCGAAGTGAAGCTTGCGCGAGGCTTCCTGCTGGAGGGTCGAAGTGGTGAACGGCGGCGCCGGGTTGCGGCGTGTCTTCTTGCGCTCGACCTTGGCGATGGCGAAGGCGCCGGCCCGGATGGTACCAACCGCAGCGGTCGCGGCGGCCTCGTCGCCGAGGGCCAGCTTGTCCAGCTTGACGCCGTCGAGATGGGTCAACTGGGCGGTCAAGGATTGACCGGCGGCGGTGAGGAACGCGGCCTTCACGGTCCAATATTCATCGGCGCGGAAGGCCTCGATTTCCATTTCGCGATCACAGATCAGGCGCAACGCCACCGACTGCACGCGGCCCGCCGAGCGGCTACCCGGAAGCTTGCGCCACAGAACGGGCGACAAGGTGAACCCGACCAGATAGTCAAGCGCGCGGCGCGCCAGATAGGCGTCGATCAGTTCGCGGTCAAGCTCGCGCGGATTGCGCATGGCCTCAAGCACCGCGCCCCGGGTTATCTCGTTGAAGACGACCCTTTTCACGTCGATGCCGGTCAGCTTGTCGGCTTCTTGCAGAACCTCTTGCACGTGCCACGAGATGGCCTCGCCCTCGCGGTCCGGGTCGGTGGCAAGATAGAGGTGGTCCGCCCCCTTCAGGGCGCGGGCGATCTCCTTGATGTGCTTTTGGGCCCTGGGGTCGATTTCCCATTCCATGGTGAAGTCGTCCTGCGGACGCACCGAACCATCCTTGGCCGGAAGGTCACGCACATGGCCATAACTGGCCAGCACGGTGTAGTCCTTGCCCAGGTACTTGTTGATGGTCCGGGCCTTGGCCGGAGATTCGACGACGACGACGTTCATGGCGCGTGGCTAAACCTTCTTTATCAATGCGACTTGGTTTCCCGGCTGGCGTTCCAGGCGTCCCGCCAACTCCAGTTCCAGCAGGACCATGGACACGACAGCCGGGGAGAAATGGCCATTGCGAATGATTTCGTCAACCATTACCGGCGTCGGAGACAAATATTCCAAGATCGCGGCGCGTGCCGAATCGATCTCGCCAAGGCTCGGCGAATCCGCCCGAACGCCAACGACACCGGGGGTTTTTCGTTCACTGAGCGGCATGCGCAGCGTATCGTCGAGGGTCCTTATTATGTCTTCCGCCGATTCACACATCGTCGCCCCCTGACGCAACAAGTCATTGGTGCCCCGCGCCCTGGGGTCGAGGGGCGATCCGGGCACCGCGAACACCTCGCGCCCTTGTTCCAGGGCGAGACGCGCCGTGATCAAAGAGCCCGAGCGCAGGCTGGCTTCGACCACGACGACGCCAAGCGCCATGCCCGAGATCAGGCGATTGCGGCGCGGAAAGTGGCGCGCCTGGGGAGAGGTACCGGGCTCGATCTCCGAGATGATCGCGCCGCGTTCGGCAATCTCGCCATAGAGGCGCTCGTTCTCCTTTGGATAGATCACGTCGATACCGCCGGCGACCACGGCGACCGTACCGGTCTCCAGGGCCCCCGCATGGGCGCTGGCATCAATGCCGCGGGCCAGTCCCGAAACCACCACGAAAACGCCCTTTCCCAGGTCGGCGGCAAGCCGTTCGGCGAAACGCCGTCCGTTCAACGAGGCGTTGCGGGCGCCAACCACGGCGACGATGGGCCGCGCCAGCAGATGACCTTGGCCCAAGACGCCGATCAGCGGCGGCGCGTCCTCGATGTGAAACATGTTCGGCGGGTAGGCGGGTTCGACCCGGGCGACAAGAACGGCGCCGATCGCCTCTTGGGCCTCCATCTCACGTTCCGCCACCGCCGGCGGGCATACCGTCATGGGTTTGCGCCGCCCGCCGCGGCGCGCCAGATCGGGCAGGGCCTCGAGTGCCCGGGCGGCCGTTCCGAAGCGTTCGATCAACCGGTAGAAAGTTATGGGACCGACGTTCTCGCTGCGGATGAGCCGCAGCCAGTCCAGCCTCTCGGCGGCGGAAAGGGTTCGGGTCGGTCCGTTCATGGCGGGCGAGACTGGGGTATGGGGGCCTGCCCCGTCAAGGCCCCGCCGGCGCCGAGCTCCGGCACGCAATCAGGTGCCGCTCCCAGGCCAGCGCCGTACGAACGATGTATCTGAGGTCGTCGTGCCGCGGTTGCCAGTCGAGGACGGCCTTGATCCGCTTGGCGTCGGCGACCAACTCGGCGGCGTCGCCAGGCCGCCGGTCCGCCTGGCGGGGGTTCATTTTTACCCCCGCCTCGGCCTCGACGGCGGCCAGCACCTGGCGTACCGAGGCGCCGCCACCGTATCCGCAGTTGAGGATCACGGATTCGCCACCGCCCCCAAGATGGCTCAGTGCCGCCAAGTGGGCTTCGGCCAGATCGCTGACGTGCAGATAATCGCGCACGCAGGTCCCGTCGGGGGTGTCGTAGTCGGCGCCGAAAATCTCAATGCCGTCGCCGAGACCCAGCACCGACTGACAGGCGCGCTTGATCAGATGGGTGGGCCGCTGCGACGACTGGCCCGTGCGTCCCTTGGGGTCGGCGCCGGCGACGTTGAAATAGCGCAAGATGGCGTATTGCAGGCCGTGCGCCTGGGCCGCGTCGCGCAACATCCTCTCCGCCATCAGCTTGGAATGGCCATAGGGATTGAGGGGCCGGGTCGGCGCGTCTTCGCCGATCGGCAACCGGTCCGGCTGGCCGTAAACGGCGGCCGTCGAGGAATAGACGAAACGCTTGACCCCGCCGGCCAGGCAGGCACGGATAAGATTGAGGGTAACGCCGGCGTTGTTGGCATAGTAGGCAAGCGGCTTGTCGACCGATTCGCCGACCACGATGGAGCCGGCGAAATGCATCACCGCCGTGCACCCGTATTCGCCGATCAGCGCCTCGATGCGTCCCCGGTCGCCGGCATCGGCGATGACCAAGGTGACGTCTCCGGGAATCAGGTCGCGGTTCCCCGTCGACAGGTCGTCCACGACGACGGCGCGCCGCCCCCCTTCGCGCAGGGCCCAGACCGCGTGGCTGCCGATGTAACCGGCGCCGCCGGTCACCAAAACCGTCCCCTGATCGTTCACCGGCCGCCCTTCCCTTCAATCCGCCGCCCGGCCGCCATGCTATGAGGTGTCGGCAGCCTCTTCAATGCCCGGCGGCGAGGGCCGCCCAAAGGCGTGCGTTCCAGGCGCCGAAGGCCAGTTCGGTGGCGCCGGTCAAGGCCTCGGAGACGTTTGCCGCCGGTCTTTCCCTGGTCGGCGACGGTTGGGCATATTCGGCCAGCGTGACGGTATCCAGGACGACGCGCTTTTTCTTGGCGTTATACAAGACGATGGTCGAAAAGGCGCCTTCGACGCTGTTGCCCACCTCGCGCACATCAAGGTTGATTTGGTAGATCCGGTTGGTGGACATCGTATAGGGCGCCTCGGTAATGAACATGAAAGCGGCGAAGGAAATGTCCTTGCCGTGGTAGCGGCAGCGCCACCCGACATCGTAATCCGAGGTATCGAAGATCTCGTCGGGAACCGCGCTGTTGCCAATGAAATGAATGGTGTAGGCGCAACTGGCGCCTTTCGTGCGGGAAACCTTGCCCGCAAGGTCATCCTTCAGCGATCCGTCGATAAGGGGAACCAGATAGGAATTATAGACGAAGTTGTTGCCGCCCTTGCCCTCCTTGACCTTCAACCAGCCGTCCTTGGTGATACCGAGCGCCTCGACTTTCTGTCCCTTCTTGAGCTTGCCCGCCTTGGCGCTTCTTGTCGTCGGTTTGGATCGTAAATTGACGTCCTTGACGGCAAGGTAGCGGTCGCTCGGCGCTGGGCGGATAGCAGCCTTGTCCGCCGCCCGAGCCGGAGCCGGGCCCGCCAACGTCGAGAAAAGCCCCAACACGATCATGGCTAGGATACAACGGGCCGGACCCGCCGCCGTCAAGCGGTGGCCCTCCCATGATCGTCGGAAGCCGGCGGCAGGTGCCTCCATGATCCCGCAATTCCCGATACTTAAAAGCCGAAGCAGTCGTCGCTTATCATACCACTCCGCCTGTCACCGGTCACGACGCCCCTTTTTGTGGGCGCGGGGCTATACTTCACCGGGCCGTCGGGTCTTTATTGTCCCGAGGCTAGGCGAGGCATAGCATGACGATCGAGACGCTGTCGGATATCAAGGCGGGGCTGGCCACGGGAAGCCGTCTGCTCGGCCTGGACGTGGGGGCGAAGACCGTCGGCCTGGCGCTGTCCGACGTCACCTTGACCGTGGCCACGCCCTACCAGACCCTGCGCCGGGGCAAGTTCGCCGACGATGCCCGCCGGTTGCGCGCCATCGTCGCCGACGAGGGCGTCGGCGGCCTGGTCGTCGGCCTGCCGCTTTCCATGGACGGAAGCGAGGGCCCACGCTGTCAATCGGTGCGTCAGTTCGCCGCCAATTTGCTGGAAGTCTTCGACATTCCCGTCGCCTTCTGGGACGAACGCCTGTCCACGGCGGCGGTCGAGCGGATCCTCGTCGACGAGGCCGACATGCCCCGCCGGCGCCGCGCCGCCCTGGTCGACAAGATGGCCGCCGCCTACATTCTGCAAGGGGCGCTGGACGCCCGGACGGCGCCGCCGATGTAGTATAGCGCCAGTATCTTGCGCCCGCGGCGCGGCCCGACGTATAGTCACGACTTATGAGCGATACCGCCTCGGACGTCCTGGATTTCCCCCATCGTCACTTGTTGGGTATCGAAGGCATTTCGTCGGCCGAGATCACCCTTCTCCTCGACCGCTCCGAAATCTACGTCGAACAGAACCGCCAGGCCGACATGAAAAAGTCGATCCTGCGCGGGCGCACCATCATCAACCTGTTCTTCGAGGCCTCGACGCGCACCCGCACCTCGTTCGAGCTGGCCGGCAAGCGCCTGGGCGGTGACGTCATCAACATGTCGGTGGCGACCAGCGCCATCAAGAAGGGCGAAACCCTGATCGACACGGCGATGACGCTCAACGCCATGCACCCCCACGTCCTGGTCGTTCGACACCCCGATTCGGGCGCCGTCAATCTGTTGTCCGAAAAGGTCAACTGCGCCGTCATCAACGCCGGCGACGGCTCCCACGAGCACCCGACCCAGGCGCTTTTGGACGCGCTGACCATCCGCCGCCGCAAGGGGCGGCTGTCCGGGCTTGTGGTCGCCATCTGCGGCGACATTCTGCATTCGCGGGTGGCGCGCTCCAACATCCATCTCCTGAACACCATGGGTGCCCGGGTGCGCGTCGTGGCGCCCAAGACCCTGGTGCCGGCAGTGGCGGAACGCTTAGGGATAGAGGTCTTCCACGACATGAATGCCGGCCTCGCGGACTGCGATATCGTGATGATGCTGCGCCTGCAAAGCGAACGCATGCACGGCAATTTCTTTCCCTCCATCCGCGAATATTTCCACTTCTTCGGCCTTGACTACGAAAAACTGGGCAACGCCAAGGAGGACGCGCTGATCATGCATCCGGGGCCGATGAACCGGGGCGTCGAGATCGATTCGGAAGTGGCCGACGACTACGGGCGCAGCGCCATCCGCGAGCAGGTCGAGATGGGGGTGGCGGTGCGCATGGCCTGCCTCGAGCTCCTGGCCCGCAACCTATCAAAGATCGAGCTGGGCAACCTGTGATGGCGGGCAAGGCGAGCCAAGCTCTGGAGCGGGTCGCCTATATCAACGCCCGCCTCATCGACCCGGCCTCGGGCCTCGATGCGAAAGGCGCACTGCTCACCGATGGCGAGGTCATCGTGGATTTCGGCCCCCACCTCTTCGCCGACGGCGTCGCCGAGGGGATAGCCACGGTCGACTGCCAGGGCCATTGCCTGGCACCCGGCCTGGTCGACATGCGCGCCCAACTGCGCGAGCCGGGCGACGAACACAAAGGCACGCTGGCCTCGGAAGGAAGCTCGGCGACGGCGGGCGGCATCACCAGCCTGGTCTGCCTGCCCAATACCCAGCCGGTGATCGACGACATGTCGGTGGTCGAATTCGTGGCCCGCCGGGCGCGCCTGCTCGGCCTCGCCAAGGTCTACCCCTACGGCGCCGTGACCAAGGGCCTGGAGGGCCGCGAACTGGCCGAGATGGGAATGCTGGCCGAGGCCGGGGCGCTGGCCTTCACCGACGCCATCAAGACGGTGGCCGATGCCCAGGTCATGCGCCGCGCCCTCAGCTACGCCGCCACCTACGGCTTGACGATCATCGAACATCCCGAAGAACCCAGCCTTGCCGACGGAGGCGTCATGAACGCCGGCGAGACGGCGACCCGGCTTGGACTGACGGGCATACCGCGCCAGGCCGAGGTGATCATCGTGGAGCGCGACATTCACCTGGCCGAATTGACCGGCGGGCGCATCCATTTTGCCCACGTCTCCACCGCCCAGGCCCTGGACGCGGTGCGCCGGGCCAAGGCGCGGGGCCTGTTCGTGACCTGCGACACGGCGCCGCCCTACTTCGCCCTCAACGAAAACGAGGTCGGCGATTACCGCACCTTCGCCAAGCTGTCGCCGCCCTTGCGTACCGAAGACGACCGCAAGGCGGTCGTAGAGGCGCTCAAGGACGGCACGATCGACACCGTCGCCTCGGACCACGCGCCCCAGGACGAAGACGCCAAGCGCCTGCCCTTTGCCCAGGCCGCCTTCGGCGGCGTCGGGCTGGAGACTCTGCTCGCCGTCACCCTTGAACTTTATCACAACGCCCACCTGTCCCTGGCCGAGACGCTGCGCCTGATCACCCAGGCGCCCGCCGACCTGCTTGGCCTGCCCGCCGGGCGGCTGGAGAAAGGGGCGGCGGCGGACCTTGTCGTGTTCGATCCCGACCGCGGCTGGAAGGTGGACGGCGACAGGCTGTTGAGCAAGTCCAAGAACTCGCCCTTTGACGGACGGCCGGTACAGGGCCGGGTGCTGCGCACCGTGATCGACGGCCGCTCCGTCTTCCAATTGGAGGACTGATCCTCGATGGAGCCGATCGGCTGGACGCACTTGGTGGCGGCGGCGGCCGGTTATCTCTTGGGATCGATTCCCTTCGGCCTTATCCTCACGCGCCTGGCCGGAAGCGGCGATTTGCGCGCCATCGGCTCGGGCAATATCGGCGCCACCAACGTTTTGAGGACGGGACGCAAGGGCCTGGCCGCCCTGACCCTTGTGCTCGACGGCGGAAAGGGCGCGGCGGCCGTCCTCGTCTGCGGCGCATTGGGGGCCGAGGCCGGTCTCGCCGCCGGCTTCGCCGCCGTCCTTGGCCACAACTTTCCCCTGTGGTTGCGCTTCAAGGGCGGCAAGGGGGTGGCGACCACCCTCGGCGTTTTGCTGGCCGCCGTCTGGCCGGCCGGTGTCGGGGCCTGCCTGACCTGGCTCGGCGTCGCGGCGCTTTTGCGGTATTCCTCGCTGGCCGCCCTGGCGGCGCTGACGGCGGCGCCGTTCTATGCCTACTGGCTGGTCGAGGGCCAGGCAGCGGGTCTGGCGGCGGGTCTGGCCGTCCTGGCGATCATCCGCCACCACGCCAACATCGGGCGTCTGTTGCGCGGCACCGAGCCCAAGATCGGGGGTCGCGACGGCGCTTAGAGCCGGTTGCTCCGCCGCCTTCCGGGTGATAGGAATCGGCGCACGGCTTTTCCCATCTTCGAGGTTTAAAATTCCATGCCGCTGGATGAAACCACCGTCAGGAACATCGCCTTCCTGGCCCGCCTCAAGGTTCCAGACGAGGAACTGGAGCGCCTGGCCGGCGAGCTTTCCAATATCATCGGCTGGGTCGAGCAATTGGCCGAGGTCGATACCGAGGGCGTCGAGCCGATGACCAGCGTCGTCGAAATGACGATGCCCAAGCGCACCGACGAGGTGACCGACGGCGATTATGCCGAGCGCGTTTTGGCCAACGCGCCGGAACCGGCGTCGGGCTATTTCGCCGTCCCCAAGGTGGTGGAATGAGCGGCCCCTTGACCGCGCTGACCCTGGCCCAGGCCCACGACGGCCTGGTCGGCGGCGAATTCTCCTCGCAGGAATTGACCCAGGCCCACCTCGGGGCCATCGAAGCGGCGCGCGATCTCAACCTGTTCATCACCGAGACGCCGGAGCTGGCCCTCGACCGCGCCCGGGCTTCCGACGCCAGGCGCGCCAAGGGTGCGGACGCCGGGCCCATGGACGGCATCCCGATCGCGGTCAAGGACCTGTTTTGCACCGACGGCGTGTTGACGACCGCCGGCTCCCATATCCTCAACGGCTTCACGCCGAGGTACGAGTCCACGGTTACCGCCAACCTGCGCGCCGCCGGCGCGGTGATGGTGGGCAAGACCAACCTGGATGAATTCGCCATGGGCTCGGCCAACGTGACCAGCCACTACGGCCCGGCCAAGAACCCGTGGAGCGCCGGCGACGACAAGGACCGGGTGCCCGGCGGCTCGTCGGGCGGCTCGGCGGCGGCGACGGCGGCGCATCTGTGTTCGGCCTCGATCGGCACCGATACCGGCGGTTCGATCCGCCAGCCGGCATCGTTTTGCGGTATCGTCGGACTGAAGCCGACCTACGGGCGCTGTTCGCGCTGGGGCATCGTCGCCTTCGCCTCGAGCCTCGATCAGGCCGGGCCGCTGACGCGCAGCGTCGGCGACGCCGCCATCATGCTGGGCGCCATGGCCGGCCACGACGCCAAGGATTCGACCTCGGCGCCGGTCGACAAGCCCGACTTCGAGGCGGCCCTCGGCGGCGGCGTCAAGGGCCTCAAGGTCGGCATCCCCCGGGAATACCGCATCGACGGCACGCCGGTCGAGATCGAAGCCCTGTGGCAACAAGGCATCGAGTGGCTGAAGGACGCCGGCGCCGAGCCCGTCGACGTCACGCTGGAGCACACCAAATACGCCCTTCCGACCTATTACATCGTCGCGCCGGCCGAGGCTTCGTCCAATCTGGCCCGCTATGACGGCGTGCGCTACGGCCTGCGGGTGGCGGGCGAGACCTTGGACGAGATGTACGAGAATACCCGCGGCGAGGGCTTCGGCGCCGAGGTGCGCCGCCGTGTCCTGATCGGCACCTACGTGCTGTCGGCGGGTTATTACGACGCCTATTACGTCAAGGCCCAGAAAGTGCGCACCCTGATCGCCCACGACTTCAAGAAGGCCTTCGAGACCGTCGACGTGATCCTCACCCCGACGGCGCCCTCCGCCGCCTTCGTCATCGGCGAGAAGATGGACGACCCCATCGCCATGTACCTGAACGACGTCTTCACCGTACCGGCCAGCCTGGCCGGACTGCCCGCCATTTCGGTGCCGGCGGGGCTCGACCCCGGGGGTCTGCCCCTGGGGCTGCACCTCATCGGCCGGCCGTTCGACGAGGAAACGGTCCTGCGCGCCGCCGAGGCCCTGGAGCAGGCAGCGGGATTCGACACCCGCCCCGCCTACCTCGAGGAGGTTTGAGTCATGACCTACCTGATCGCGGGCGAGAGCGGCGACTGGGAAGTCGTGATCGGGCTTGAGGTCCACGCCCAGATCGTGTCGGCGGCCAAGCTGTTTTCGGGCGCCGCCACGGGCTTCGGTGCCCCGCCCAACGCCCAGGTGTCGCTGGTCGACGCCGCCATGCCCGGCATGCTGCCGGTGATCAACGAACACTGCGTCACCCAGGCGGTGCGCACGGGTCTCGGGCTGAACGCGGCGATAAACTTGACGTCCGTCTTTGAGCGCAAGAACTATTTCTACGCCGACCTGCCGGCGGGCTATCAGATTTCGCAATATGCCCAGCCCGTGGTCGGCGAGGGCTCGGTCATATTGGATTTGGCCGACGGTTCGACGCCAACCATCGGCATCGAGCGCCTGCACATGGAGATGGACGCCGGCAAGTCGCTCCATGACCAGGACCCCCGGCGCACCTTCATCGACCTCAACCGCTCCGGCGTCGCCCTGATGGAAATCGTCTCAAAGCCCGACATGCGCAGTCCCGAAGAAGCCGGGGCGTACCTGCGCAAGCTGCGCTCCATCCTGCGTTATCTGGGCACCTGCGATGGCAACATGGAGGAAGGGTCGATGCGCTGCGACGTCAACGTCTCGGTGCGCCACCCGGGCGAGGACCTGCGCACCCGGACCGAGATCAAGAACGTCAATTCCGTGCGTTTCGCCATGCAGGCCATAGAATACGAGGCCAATCGCCAGGTCGAAGCCTATGAGACCGGCGGCGACGTGGTCCAGGAGACGCGCCTGTTCGATGCCCAAAAGGGCGAGACGCGCCCCATGCGGTCCAAGGAATACGCCCACGACTACCGCTATTTCCCCGACCCCGACCTCCTGCCCCTGGTGCTGAGCCAGGATTACGTCGACGCCATTCAGGCAAACCTTCCCGAGCTGCCCGATCAGAGGAAGGACCGCTACATGGCCGCCGACGGGCTGTCGGCCTACGACGCCGGCGTGCTGGTGGCGGAGAAGGAAACGGCCGAATTTTTCGAGCGCGTGGCCAAGGGCCGCGACGCCAAGACCGCCGCCAACTGGGTGACCGGCGCGCTGTTCGGGACGTTGAACCGGCTCGACCTGGCAATCACCGAAAGTCCGGTGACGGCGGACAGCCTGGGCCAGCTTTTGGACCTCATTGCCGATGACACCATATCGGGGCGCATCGCCAAGGACGTCTTCGAAGCCATGGTGGAGACCGGCAAGAACCCGGCGGCCATCGTCGAGGAAAAGGGCCTGCGCCAGATCACCGATACGGGCGCCATCGAAGCCGCCGTCGACGAGGCCATCGCCGCCGGTCCCGAGCAGGCGGCCCAATTCCGCGCCGGCAACGAAAAGGTGATCGGCTGGTTCGTCGGCCAGGTGATGAAGGCGACCCAGGGCAAGGCTAACCCCCAGGCGGTCAACAAATTGTTGCGCCGGAAACTCGAGACAGAAGATCAGCCATGAGAGCAATCGAACGCACGGTCCTGGCCATCGCCGCCGTCTTATGGGCCGGCGCCGCCCTGGCCGATCACATCGGCGAACTCCGGCACCGCGACATCGCCGTCGGCACCGGCGCCGAGGCGGTGATGAACGCCCGCGTCGGCGTCCACTACACGGGCTGGCTCGAGGACGGCAAGGAATTCGAATCGAGCCGAGGCCTGCACAGTCCCCTTTACTTCGTCATCGGCTCCGGCGAAGTCATTCCGGGCTGGGAGGAAGGCGTCAAGGGCATGCGCGAGGGCGGCATGCGCGAACTTATCATTCCCCCGGACATGGCCTACGGGACCGAGGGCAAGGGCGATATTCCGGCCGATTCGACTCTGCGCTTCGAAGTCGAGTTGATCTCGGTGGAACGTCCCCCCTTCATCGACATCGGCAACGTGGAATTGCGCCGCCTGCTGGAAGACGGGGTCAGGATCGTCGATATCCGCACTGCGCGCCAATGGACGGGGACCGGCACCATCCGGGGCTCGGAACGGTTCACCGCATTCGACGAGTACGGCAACCTCCTGCCCAGCTTTCTGCCCTCGCTTCAGGCCCTGGCGCCGCCCGACGAGGAGCTCATCTTGATCAGCCAATGGGGCCGGGGTTCCAGGTTGTTGGCCGGGATGCTGGCCGAAGGCGCCGGCTACGGCCAAATCTATAATGTCACCGAAGGCATGGGAAAGTGGATCGCGGAAGGGTATCCGGTTAGCCGTTAGCCGGCAGCCCTCATCAATGCGGGCACCAGAAGGGCGGCGAAGGGTTGGGCCGTGGCCGCGTCGTCCTCGTCGTAATACCCTTCTTCGTGCAGCAGGTTCGCGGTGCCCAGGAAAACGCCGTCGAACGAGACCGGCAGGTTGATCACCGAACCGAGGTCCAGGCTCTCGATCAGCGCGTGGTCGGGGAACCTGTTTCGGATGTCGTCCTTGGTGCGTCCGATATAGGGGCGGCGCTCGCCAACCGGAATATCGCCCCACGAATTGTCGCGCATGGGCTTGCTGCCGCCGGCCGAATAGGCATCCGGCATGTTGGAATACAAGCGCAGATTCCGGCGCGCCGCCATGTCGGCGGCGAGGACGGTGAACAGCTTGTGTCCGACAATATCGCCAAGGGCCCGATCGACGGCCTGGAACAGGGCCTTGGGCTGATCCGCCAGGGCGCCGGCGGCGGCGGCCTGGCGAAAGGCCGGCCAGGGATCGTTTGCTGGTTTTCGGGCCATGGGGGATATCCTTTGGCGGTGACCGGAGGCCGCAGTTTCGGTTGACCGCGCCGGGCCTGTCAACAACGGCGACTTGCGCCGCCATCTCCTAGGTGTAAAGCTTCAAACCGACGCCATGGCCAGCCTGTTCAAATTCTCCAACATTCTTCGGGCACTCAAGCAGCCGAACTACGGCCTTTACGCCGCCGGCAACATAATCTCCCTGATCGGTTTCTGGATGCGCAAGGTCGGCGTCGGCTGGCTGACATGGGAGTTGACGGGATCGGGCGCCTGGCTCGGCATCATCGCCTTCGCCGACATGTTTCCGGTCGTTGTCTTCGCGCCGGTGGCCGGGGCGATCACCGACCGCTGGGAACCGGTGAAAGTCATCAAGCTGGCCCAGGTCCTGATCATCGCCCATGGGCTGGCCCTGTATTTTCTTACCGCCGGCGACATCATTACCATTGAACTGCTGCTTGTGCTCGAGCTTGCGCTGGGCTTCTTCTCGGCGCTGGATCAGCCGGCGCGCCTGGCCATCATTCCCTTGCTGGTCGGGCGCCGCGACCTCTCGGCCGCCGTCGCCATCGGCTCGGTTTCGTTCAACACGGCCCAGTTCATCGGACCGGCCGTCGCCGGCGCCATCATTTTGTTTGCCGGCGTCGCCGGGACTTTTGCCGCCAACGCCGCGGCATACATGCTTTTTCTGGTCATCATGTTCCGGGTGCGGGCCGTCGCCGCGGCGAAGAAGGCGCCGGCGCAAGGGCGCGGTATTCTGGGCGGGTTGGCCGATGGAATCCGCTACGCCGCCAGCCACCCGGGCATATCCTCGGCGCTCATCATGATCACCGCCATCGCCCTCTTCGCCCGGCCATTTTTCGAACTTTTCCCGGGCTTCGCCGACGCCGTCTTCGAAGCCGGCCCCAGGGGCCTGGCAATTCTGACCTCGAGCGCCGGCGCGGGAGCCATCGTCTGCGGCCTGTGGCTGGCCCAACGGGGCGACCCGGCCGGGCTTCGGCGTGTCATCGAGCGCAGTTTCCTTATCGCGGCGGTCGCGATCGCGGTATTCCTTTCGACCGATTTATTGTGGGTGGCGTCACCCGCCGTCGTGGTTGTCGGGTTCTGCATCTCCACGGTCGGCGTCGGCACGCAAATTCAGTTGCAGGCCTCGGTCGATCCCGATGTCCGCGCCCGCGTCATGAGCCTCTATGTGGTTCTCTTCCGCGCCGTCCCCGCCTTCGGCGCCTTGATCATGGGCGCCGCGTCGGAAAACTTCGGGCTAAAGACTCCGGTGGCGGTTGGCGCGGGCTTGACATTAGGGGTCTTCGTCTGGGCGCTTCTTCGCCGCCGGGGTAAAGCGGCCAATGAATAGCGGCGACGCGGCGGAGAAACGACTTCGGGGTACAAGCACCCTCAGGGGCATGGCTTTGATGCTCCTCTCCGCCTTTTGCGCCACCGGCATGAACGCCACCGTGCGCCACGCGGCGTCCCATGTGCATTCCTTCGAAATCGCCTTCTTTCGCAATTTTTTCGGCGCCATCTTGCTGGCCCCGATATTTTTCCGCCACGGCACCAGGCTGTTGCGGACACGCCGCATCGGCCTGCACTTCCTGCGTGGCACCCTGCAAAGCGGCCAGACACTGACCTTCTATGTCGGCGTGACACTGTCGCCCCTGGCCAAGGTGACGGCGATCAACTTCACCGCGCCGCTGATTGCCGCCGTTTTGGCCGGCTTCGTGCTGGGCGAGACCTTTCGCGCCCGCCGAATTGCTGCCTTGGCGTTCGGTTTCGCCGGCACCATGGTCGTTATCCGTCCGGGATTAACCGATTTTGACCTGGGCGCGGTGCTGGTTCTTTGTTCGGCCTGCCTGTGGGCGGTAAACATGATGATCTCAAAGGTCCTGTCGCGCACCGATTCAAGTCTCACCATCACGCTCTACACGTCGCTCGTCGGCCTACCGATAACCTTGATCGCGGCGCTGCCGGTCTGGCAAACGCCGACGCCAGAGCAGCTGCTGTGGCTGGCGGCGGTGGCGGCTTTCGCCACGACGCGCCAATTCACCTTCGTTCAGGCCTTCCGCGAGGCCGACGTCTCCGCCGTCCTGCCGTTCGACTTCACCAAGCTGATCTGGGCCTCGGTAATCGGCTATGTGATGTTCTTCGAGACCCCCGATGTCTGGACCTGGGTCGGCGGCATCATGATCTTCACCGCCGTCACCTATATCGCCTACACGGAACAGCAGGTAGGGGACACTAGGGCTTGAGCGTCAAGGTGTCGTCGCTCACTTCGTAACCCGAGAGCCGGCCCAGAAAACTCATGCCGAGCAGTGAGCGCGCCATCTTTGCCCCGTTGACCGAAGCGCGCACGTCGTCGAGCGCGATCGGCCCGACCCGGACCCGGCCGAGCATTACCGGCGCGCCGAAGACGATGCCGTTGGCGGTGCGGTAACGCCGCGAATAATCGAGCGCCGCCACGTCAAATCCGAGGCGCCGGGCGTCGGCCGGACTGAGAACCAAGTCGGAGGCGCCGGTGTCGACGAGAAGGCGCAGCGCGACGCCGTTAATTTCGGCCTCGATCACGAAGTGACCGCCCTTGGCGGTACGGAAGCTGACGGCGCTGCCTTCTACGACTCCGCGCTGGGGCATGACCTCGCCGATCAGCCGTTGGCCCAGCCGCTGCGCCTAGTGGCGGTAGCTGTAGCCGACCAGCAAGACCAGGGCGATGGCCGCCCAAGCCAGGGCATGGCCGAGGGCACGGCGCGGCCGCCGGCGCCAGTGCAGTACCGCGCTGGAACCGACCAGGGCGAGCAACAGAACCATGTAGGTCAGGTGCAGTTGCCCGCCACCCTCATCCAGGGCCTCGGGATAACGCCCGGCGAGATATATGACCAGGGCGGTGACGCCAAGCGCCGGCACCACCAGCCACGGCCACAAGCGCCGCCGTTTCATTTCAATGTCTCAGGACGCCCGGCGCCTGGGGACCGCCTCATCGAGAATGCCGCAGCGCACCAGGGCGTCGCGCAGACGAGCCTCGTCATCGGGAGACAGCGCCAGCACGGGTTCGCGCGGCAAACCGGCGGGCAGGCCGAGCATAACCAGCGCCGCCTTGATGCCGGCCGGACGGGTGCCGATGAATTGCACGGCGGTGAAGGCATCGGTGATGGTGCAATGAAGATGGCGCCTTTCCGCCGTTGTCATGGCGGCGGTCTCCAGGATGCGTCCGGCCCCGGCGCCCAAAAGCTCCGGTCCCGTTGAGATATAGCCGGCGGCGCCCAGTTCCATGGCCGGGATGATGTAGTGCGCCGGCCCGGTCAGGACGGCGAAACGATCGGCGAAGCGTTCGATGATCCGCGTCAACTGCACGAAATCGTTCGAGGCTTCCTTCAAGCCGACGACGGGGACGGCGCCGCAAAGCGCGTCCAGTATATCGGGCGTCATGTTGAGGCCAGTGCGGCCGGGGTGGTTGTAAAGCAAGATGGGCAGCGGCACTGCCTTGTGGACCGCCTGGATGCGGCCGACAATTTCGGCCGTGGTACCGTTCAGGACATAGGACTGGGGCTGCAAACACAGGCCGTCGGCGCCCGCGTCGGCGGCGACGCCCGCCAGGGCGATGCTGTTGGCCGCGGTAATGGCGCTGGCGCCGACAAAAACCGGGACCCGGCCCTTGACCTCTTCAATCGCCGTTCTGGTAACGCGGCCTAGCTCGTCGGCGGTCAGGGCCCAGGCTTCGCCGTTGTCGCCGGCGACCAGGAAGCCGCCGACCCCACAGTCCAGGTGCCAGCGGACAATCTCGCCAAAGTGCTCAACCATAAGCTCGCCCTTGGCATTGAAGGGCGTCACCGGCGCGATAACTTGGCCGCTCACCATCAGATCGCTCATCATCCCGCCTCCTCCCGGTTGATGCGAAGGTCTCCATGGTAGCTCATCGCCGAGACGCGGGCAGTTCTTTATTTGGCGATAATTTACTTTGCAGGCTACGTGTTATGACGTGTTAGAATTCCTCTTATTACATTCGCCTGTGGCGGAGGGAATTGCATGGCCGATGATATTCGAGAAATCGCCGAAGTGGCTAACAGTTTAGCCCAAAATGCCTCGGCCCGTTCCGCAGTATCGGGCGTTCTAATGCAAGCCCTAATCGACGTTCTTATCGAGAATGGGACTCTGAATCAGAATGACGTTGAACGTGCATACAAGGCTGCCCACAGTCACCTAATTCACGCCGCTCCGCCGAATGTCCTAAACACTCAGTTGCATGCCGTGATGCTTGACATTCTCCGGTGTTGTGCATCGGGGCACAACGTCGAGTTAGAGGGTTCCGCTTAATACAAACTCTGACTACTTGGCCGGTAATTTATCTCTTGAGCTTGAGCATCTCCAGCGTTTAACATACCCGTCAAAAGCGACTCCATTCTCGTCGATTCGTGTATTTCCAATTGCGAAACAACTATTTAATTTTTGCTTTGCTCCCGATTTCTTTGTGCATGATTATTCGTCATTATGTTCGATTACTTCGTAGTGTGCTTTGGGATCGCGAACATATTCTCCTGGAACAAACTTGAGCAGCTTACGCCTTGTCAAACGATCTAAGTCTTTCTTGCTTGTTGCCCATGTTCGGCCAGTTACACGCTGAGACTCGCTCACATTAATTGTT
>JASLLZ010000051.1 GCA_030746775.1 Rhodospirillales bacterium
CAACGTGTCGGTATCGGTGGGCGTGCCGCTGAACAGGTTCCAGCCGATGATGCCGCCGACGATCGCCTGGGTCGTCGAGACGGGCAGGCCGATCCGGGTCATGGCGTAGACCGACAGGGCCGCCGCGAGCGCCGCCATGAACGACCCGGCGAGCGCGCTCACCGAACCCAGCTTGGCCAGGGTTTGGGTGGTGCCGGCGCCGCCGAGGACGGCCCCGAGCACGACGAAGACGCTGCAGATGACGGCCGCCGTGGTGAAGCGGATCATGCGCGAGCCGACGGCCGTTCCGAACACGTTGGCGGCGTCGTTGGCGCCGAGCGACCAGCCGAGGAACAGGCCGCTGGTCAGGAAGAAGAGGACGGCCACCTCCATGGACCCCTGCCCCCTTGTCTAAACCGTGCGTTTGATGGTGTAGATGGCCAAGCGATCGGCGACGTCCTCGGCGGCGTCGGCGACGTTGTCGATGTGCTCGGCGAAATGGCGCAGGTGCGACTTGTGGCTGAGCGGCAGGTCGGAGGCGAAGATCGCCCGCTTGAGCTTGGTGCCCACCTTGTCGGCTTCCTTCTCGTAGAACATCACCTTGTGCATGTGGTCGGTCACCGCCTCGATATTGCGGAAGAACGCGCGCGACGCGAGCACCAACGATTCCACGGCGTTCACGGCCGTGTCCGTCAGCGCCTCGAAATCGGGGTGGAAGGGGGCGGGAACGTCGGGGACCTCGATGGAAAAGCTCCACAGCGCGCTCTCCATGAGATTGAGCACGCCATCCAGTTTTTCCAGCAGGCGCAGGACATCGCCCCGCGATCCAGGGATCAGGGTATGGGCGTAGAGCTCGGCCTCGATGGAGCGGCGCAGATCGTCGGCGCCGGATTCCAACTCGTTGGCGTAGCGCAGCCGGTCCTCGAACTCTTCGGTCGCCCCTCCGGCCAGGTAGAGCCGCACGGCATGCTTGAAGACCAGCGCCGTTTCGGAGAGCTTGTCGAGAAAGTCGTCGATCTCCGTCTCCAGCTGCCGCGTGCGCCGGAAAAGGGTCGGGATCTTCATCAGGGCCATGTCCCATGCTCCGAACTGACGGTCCCGGTCTCGCTCATGGGAATCATAGCGCCGCCGCGGCGTCGTGGAAACAGACGCGTCCGTTGATGGTTGCCGGGAGCGCCCCGGCGACGCTATAGTCGGCTCCCGATCCCGCCCGCCGTCCCCGTTCAGGCCAGGAACCGATACATGTCCGGATTTACCACGCGCCCCGAGATTCTGGGAACCTTCGGCGTCGTCGCCTCGACCCACTGGCTGGCCTCGGCCACCGGCATGGCGATCCTCGAGGCCGGCGGCAACGCCTTCGACGCCGCCGTCGCCACCGGCTTTGCCCTGCAGGTCGTCGAGCCCCATTTGTGCGGCCCGGCGGGCGAGACGCCGATCCTGCTTTCGGCGGCCGGTTCGGACGCGGTCAAGGTGATCTGCGGCCAGGGTACGGCGCCGGCGGCGGCGACCATCGCCGCCTACCGCGACCAGGGCCTCGATCTGGTACTGGGCTCGGGGTTGCTGGCCGCCGTGGTGCCGGGGGCCTTCGATGCCTGGATGGTGCTGTTGCGCGATTACGGCACCCTGCGCCTGGCCGACGTCTTGGAACCCGCCATTGGCTTCGCCCAATCGGGCTATCCCGTGGTTCCCAACATCTCCAATACCATCGCCGAGGTCCACGAACTGTTCCGCGACGAATGGCCGACCTCGGCGGCGGTCTACCTCAAGGGCGGCGCCGTACCGGCGCCCGGAAGCATTTTCAGCAATCCCGATCTGGCGGCCACCTACCGGCGCATCGTCGACGAGGCCAAGGGCGGCGACCGGGTGGCCGAGATCGAGGCCGCGCGCCGCGTCTGGTCGCAAGGCTTCATCGCCGAGGCCATCGACCGCTTCTGCCGCGAGACCGAGGCCATGGACGTGTCGGGCGAACGCCACCGGGGACTGTTGAGCGGCGCCGACATGGCCGACTGGCAGGCCACCTACGAGGACCCCCAGACTTACGACTATCACGGGTTTACCGTCTGCAAAACGGGACCCTGGGGCCAGGGGCCGGTGTGCCTGCAACAGCTGGCCCTGTTGAAGGGTTTCGATCTCGATGGCATGAACGCCGAGGACCCGGCCTTCGTCCACGTCGTTACCGAATGCGCCAAGCTCGCCTTCGCCGACCGCGAGGCCTTTTACGGCGATCCCGATTTCGTCACCGTGCCGACCGATACCTTGCTCGGCGATCCCTACAACGATGCCCGGCGCAAACTGGTGGGCGACGAGGCGTCGATGGAAATCCGGCCGGGCGAGATCGCCGGCCACGGCGGCAAGGTGGTGGTGCGCGAGAAGGGCACCACCGAGACCCTTGGCGCCCTCGGCGCCGGCGAGCCGACGGTCAAGCGCTTCGACGAATCGGAGGTGCGCGGCGACACCGTTCACTTCGACATCATCGACCGCCACGGCAACATGGTTTCGGCGACGCCGTCGGGCGGCTGGCTGCAATCGAGTCCGGTGGTCGAGGGCCTGGGCTTCTGCCTGACCAGCCGGGCCCAGATGTTCTGGCTCGAAGAAGGCCTGCCGGCCAGCCTGGAACCGGGCAAGCGGCCGCGCACCACGCTGACGCCGAGCCTGGCGCTGCGCGACGGCGAACCCTACATGGTGTTCGGCACGCCGGGCGGCGATCAGCAGGATCAATGGTGCCTGCACCTCTTTTTGCGCCATGTCCACTTCGGCATGAATTTGCAGGAATCCATCGACGCGCCCGGTTTCCAGACCGAGCATTTCCCGGGCTCCTTCTATCCCCGCGAATGCGACCTCGGCCACCTCGCCCTCGAGGGACGCTTTCCCGCCGCCACGGCCAAGGATTTGGAGGGACGCGGCCACCGGGTGCATCTCGACGAAGACTGGTCGCTGGGGCGCATGACGGCGGCGGCCAAGGACGGCCCCCTGCTCAAGGCCGGCGCCAACCCGCGCTTCATGCAGGGTTACGCCGTCGGCCGCTGAGCGAGCGGGAGGGGGAGACACGATGAGCACCCGGCCGACCGTTGCCCAGGGCCTGGCGGCGGCCCTTGAGGGGTTGGGCGTGCGCCGCCTGTTCGGTATCCCCGGCGGCGGCTCAAGCCTCGACGTCATCGAGGCCGCCGGCGAGAAGGGCATCGAATTCATCCTGGCCAGGGGCGAGACCTCGGCGGCCATCATGGCGGCGGTGACGGCGGAGCTTTCGGGCACACCCGGCGTCATCGTGACCGGCGTCGGTCCGGGGGCGGCGAGCGCCGTCAACGGCATCGCCTATGCATCGTTGGAGCGCGCGCCGGTGCTCTTGATCACCGACTGCTTCGAAGACACGCCCGGGCTCAGCCCCCTGCACCAGCGCTTCGACCAGGAGTCCCTCTACGCGCCCCTGGTCAAGGGCTACCGGCGGCTTTCCGCCGCCGACGGCGCCGCGGCCATAGGGGCGCTTTTGCAAACGGCGCTCGACCAGCCCCAAGGCCCGGTGCACATCGACCTCAGCAGCGGCCAGGCGGCGGCGCCCCTCGCCGACGGCGACCCCGACCCCGGCGCTACGTCACACCCCGGGGAAGTCGACCTGGCCCCGGCGCGGACCCTTTTGGCGAATTCCACCCGGCCCGTGGTCGTGGCCGGCTTGCAGGCGCGCGAGGCGCCGGCGGCCGCCGCCTTGAGCACCCTGGTGGCGGCTCTCGACTGTCCCGTGCTTGCCACCTACAAGGCCAAGGGCGTCTTTGCCGAGGACGACCGGCGCTCGGTCGGGCTGTTCACCGGCGCCACGGCCGAGACCGAGTGCATTGCCGGCGCCGACCTCATCGTCTTTTTCGGCCTCGACCCGATCGAGTTGATCCCCCAGCCGTGGCGCCTTGAGGCACCGGTCCTCGATCTCTCGCCGGTCGCCGGTCAGCCCCACCCGGTCGCCCCCACGGCAGCCGTCGTCGGTCCCTTGGCGCCGTCGGTCGCGGGCTTGGCGGAAGGGGTGCGGAAATCGGCCTGGACGGTCGAGGAAATCGCGGCGCTGCGCGACGATCTGCGCCGCCGCCTGACCATGGAGCCGAGCAGCGGGCACAACGCGCAGGCGGTGGTCGAGGCCGTCGGCCGAGCGGCGCCGCCAGGGGTTCGCCTGTGCGTCGATTCCGGGGCCCACATGTTTTCCGCCATGGCCTTTTCGGAGGCCCTGGCACCCCATGACGTGCTCAAGTCCAACGGGCTTTCCACCATGGGCTATGCGCTTCCCGCCGCCATCGCCTCGGCCCTGCAAGAGCCCGAACGCCCGGCCGTCGCCCTGACCGGCGACGGCGGCCTGATGATGTGCTTATCAGAGCTGGCGACGGCGGTGCGCCACGGCCTTGGCATCGTCGTCGTCGTTTTCAACGACGCGGCGCTGTCGCTGATCGACATCAAGCAACAGCGCCAACAACGCCAAAGCCGGGGCGTGCGGTATCCCGCCGTCGATCTGGCCGCCGCCGCCCGCGGCCTGGGCTGCCGCGCCTGGCAGGTTGACGCGGGCACGGCCCTGGAGCCGGTCCTGGCCGAAGCCTTCGCCGGCGCCGGCCCGGCCGTTATCGACGTTGCCGTCGACCCGGCGGGCTACGGCGCCCAACTGGCGGCGCTCAGGGGCTGATGGCCCTATCCCCGACCGGGTTGCCTTGTGATCGCCATGCGCCTGTTCATCGCCATTCCCCTACCCGAAGCGGTGCTGGGCGCGCTGTCGGAACTGCGTTCGGGTGTGCCCGGCGCGCGTTGGGTGGAGCCCGAGGCCCTGCACCTGACCCTGCGCTTCCTGGGCGAGTTGGACACGGGCGAGGCCGAAGACATCGACGCCGCGCTAAGGTCTATCCGCGCCCCGGCCTTCGATCTGGCGATTTCGGGCATCGGCAGTTTTCAATCGCGGCGCCGGGCGCGTTCGCTGTGGGCCGGGATACGCCGCTCCGAGCCCCTGGCGCACCTGCAGGGCAAGGTGGAATCGTCGGTGGTGCGCGCCGGTCTCGAGCCCGAAAGCCGGAAGTTCAAGCCCCACGTCACCTTGGCGCGTCTAAAGAATACGCCTCTCGCCAACGTCGGCGCCTATTTGGAATCCCACGGCGCCTTTGCCGTGGCGCCGTTTGCGGTCACCGCCTTCGCCCTCATGCGAAGCCACCTCAACCGCGACGGCCCCCACTACGAGGCCCTGGCCGAATACCCCTTGGAAAATGCTTAGTCCGTGGTTGTTGACCGACGTTGCGGTCATCACCCCCACCCCAGCCCTCCCCCATCGCAGGGGGAGGGAGCTTGTCTTGCGGCGGTTTCCCTTGCTCCCCTCCCCCCCTTGCGGGGGAGGGTCAGGGTGGGGGGGACGGCCCAAAGGGGGGGCCTTCGCGCCTAATTGATGGGCTGGGCGAAGGTCTCGGGCGCCGGGCTGACGACCGTGGCGGCGCGCGGTCCGACCTCGAGCACGGCCAGGCCGCGCTCGGCCGTCCCGTCGGGCAGGAATCGGAAGATGCCGTCATGGCCGGCGAAGCCGCTGGGCTGGGTCAACGCGGCGGCGCTGAAGTCGGCGCCGCCCTCGCCGCGGGCCAGGGTCGCCGCCAGGGCCGCGGCGTCGTAGGCGATGGTCGCCAGCCGATGCGGCCGGGCGCCGTAAGTGGCGGTGTAGCGCGCCTCGAAATCGGCGCGCCTGGCGGGTGTCGGCGCCGCGTACCAACCGCCCGACAGAGCCGGCTCGGCGCCGATCCCCGCAACATCCCATTGGCGCGTGCCCAGCATGCGAATCTTGGCCGGATCGACGTCATAGAAGGGCAGGAAGGCGGCAATCGCCTGGAGCCGCTTTCCGCCGTCGCCGAGGAACAAGGCGTCGAAGGGCAGTTCGCCGATGGTTTGCAGGCGCTCCAATCGTTGCAGGGCGCGTTTGGCAATCTCGTCGGTGCGTCCCTCCAGGTCGCGGCGCTGGGCGACCAGGGCGCCGCGCCGGGCATCGTAGCGGGCCAGTTGCTTGACCGTGGCCGCGAAGTCGCGGGCTTCGGGGTCATAGAACTGAACCCGTCCGATAAGGCCGCCGCCGGCCTCGACCGCGCTCCGCAAGGCCGTCGCCACGGCGCGGCCGTAAGCGGTATCGGGTGCCAGGGCGGCGAAGCGGCGAAGGCCGCGCCCAAGCGCATGGGCGACCACCCGCTCGACCTCGTCCTCGGGGAAAAAGCCCATGGTATAGACGCCGTCTCCGGCCACCGAGCGGTCGCTGGAAAAGGCAACCACGTTGGCCCCGGCGGCCCGCGCCGCCGGCGTCACGGCACGCACCGAGGCCGCGAGAAGCGGCCCCAGGATCAGCGAGGCGCCATCGGCGATGGCCAGGTTAACGGCGTCGGCGGCGCCGGCGGCGGTTCCCTCGGTATCGTGGATGACGACCTCGAAGTGTTCGTTGGCGAAATCGAACAACGCCAATTGCACGGCATTGAGCATATCCTGGGCCGCCCTCAACCGATCGGCGCCGATACTGGCCCGATTTCCCGTCAGCGGCAGCAAGAGGCCGATGCGCACCACCGAGGGCGCCAGCGACGGCGCCGAAAACGAACGGACGACCGGCGCCTCTTGGACCGCTTGAGGCGCCGGCGTCGTCAGGAAGGGCACCAGCGACGGCACGGCGGGGTCTGTCTCGACGGCCGACGACGGCGCCGGACGCGCCACGGCGGCGGCCGGCGTCGAGGGTGCCGGGGCCGCCGGTGTCGATGCCGCCGCCGGCCCCGACGGCGAGGACTTGGCCGGCGGCGGCGGGGTCGCCAGACCGGGTGTCGGCGTGTCGTCTTGCATCCAGGGCGGAACTCGTGAAGACTGGCAACCTGACAGCGCCACGACCAGGACGGCCAGGCAAGAAGCGAGGGCGACTCGTGGCACGAAAAGACCGAAATCTTGAAACCAGCGGCGCAAATTCATCTTCGCGGTTGCCTTCCAAATCCGTCCCAGAAACTAGCGACAGCGCGGACGCGAGTAAACCTCATCGACGCCGATCGGGTGCCGGGCGGCCCTTTGCCGGCCTCTATCTGGTCGCCACCCCGATCGGCAACGCGCGCGATGTGACGCTGCGCGCCCTTGACGTCCTGGCCCAGGTCGACGTCATCGCCTGCGAGGACACCCGGGTGAGCGGCAAGCTGATGGTGCTTCACGGTATCGCCACGCCGCTTCTCGCCTACCACGATCATAGCGCCGAGCGGGTGCGGACACGGCTTATCAAACGACTGAATGATGGCGAAACCGTGGCGCTGATCTCCGACGCCGGGACGCCCCTGGTCTCGGACCCCGGCTACAAGCTGGTGCGGGCCTGCATCCAAAACGGCGTGCCGGTGACGCCGATTCCCGGTCCGTCATCGGTGCTGGCCGCCGCCGTCGTCTCGGGCCTGCCCACGGACCGAATACTGTTCGCCGGTTTCCTTCCCCCCCGTTCCGCCGCCCGGCGCCGGACGCTGGCCGAACTGGCGGCGGTGCCGGCGACCCAGGTGTTCATGGAATCGCCGCGCCGCCTGGCCCGGTCCCTGGCCGACATGGCCCATGTCCTGGGCGACCGTCCGGCCGCCGTCGCGCGCGAGTTGACCAAGGTTTTCGAAGAGGTGCGCCGCGGCACCCTGGCTGGGCTGGCCCAGCACTACCGGTCCCAAGGCGCGCCCAAGGGCGAGGTCACGGTGGTGGTGGCGGCCGGGGGCCCGCCGCCCGCCATCGACGCGGCGCAAGTGGAGCGTCTGCTCGGTGCCGCCCTTGAGCGCCTTTCGGTGCGCGATGCCGTCGCCAAGGTCGCCGCCGCCACCGGACTGCCGCGGCGCCAAATCTACGACCGCGCGCTCAAGCTCAAGCGCGGCGCGCCTTGAACACCGGGCGGCGGCGCCGGGCCTGGCACTTTGGCCGGTTTGCCGAAAGCCTGTGCGCCTGGCACCTCAGGCTGCGCGGTTATCGCGTCGTGGCGCGCGGCTTCCGTACGACGGTGGGTGAAATCGACATCGTGGCGCGGCGCGGCGGCGTCCTGGCGGTGGTCGAGGTCAAGGGCCGGGGCGACCTGACGGCGGCCGCCGAATCGGTCGGCCGGCGCCAGCGCCGCCGCATCGCCCGGGCCACCCAAGCCTTGGTCAAGGCGCGCCCCGGATTGGCCGAGCTGGACCTGCGCTTCGACGTCATGCTGGTGCGGCCGTGGCGCCCGCCGCGCCACCTGAGGGGCGCCTGGCGCGCCGACGATTAGGGTGTTATCCATGTTGATAAAGCCAGCACTGGCCCGCTCTCGTTTGATTCGCTCACGGCAGCGAACCTGAAGGTTCGCGCCTGCGCGAGCGCGCCGGACGGCCGGCGGGCCGCGGTCGCGGCCTTGGGCAATTCCCGAAAATCGGGAATCGCCTTATACCAAGGATCAGACTTTTGGGATGCGAAGGTTTGGTTGCGGGAGTTATTTGGGCGCGATGACCATGGTCATCAGGCGCCCTTCCTTGACCGGATTCTGCTCCACCTTGGCCAGTTCGTCCAGGTCCTCGCGCACCCGGTCGAGCACCTTCATGCCCAATTCCTGATGGGCCATCTCGCGGCCGCGGAAGCGGATGGTTACCTTGACTTTGTCGCCGTCGTCGAGAAAGCGCCGGGCGCTGCGCATCTTGACCTCGTAGTCGTGGACGTCGATGCCGGGCCGCATCTTGATTTCCTTGACGTCGATGGTCTTTTGTTTCTTGCGCGCCTCGGCGGCTTTTTTCTGCTCCTCGTACTTGAATTTGCCGTAATCGAGGATCTTGCAAACCGGCGGATCGGCATTGGGCGATACCTCGACCAGGTCCAGGCCGACCTCATCGGCCATCTCCTGGGCTTCCTCGATGGCGAGGACGCCTACCATTTCTCCGGTTTCATTGACGAGTCGGACGTTTGCTATTTCGATGTCCGAGTTGACACGCGGTCCCTTGCGGACCGGCGGTTCGTTAAAACGTGGTCGTCGTATTTAGGGCCTCCTTTATCAACAGGTTCAAGCCGGACCGAGCGGACCGGCCGCTTCTTGCCTTAGTCTAGCGGTTGCTTCGGCCAGCGCAAGAATTTCTTGCGCCTTGCCGCCAAGGCGGCGCAGCGCCACGGTGCCGTCCTCGGCCTCGCGCTGGCCGACGACCAGGATCGTCGGGACCTTGGCCAGGCTGTGTTCGCGCACTTTGTAATTGATCTTTTCGTTGCGCAAGTCGGCCTCGGCCCGGATGCCGGCCTCGGCCAGGGCCGCCACAACCCGGCCGGCGTAATCGTCGGCGTCCTTGGTGATCGTCGCCACCACCGCCTGAATGGGCGCCAGCCACAGGGGCATCCGTCCGGCGTGCTGTTCGATGAGGACACCGATGAACCGTTCCATGGAGCCCAGGATGGCGCGGTGCAGCATGACCGGACGATGCTTCTGGCCGTCCTCGCCGACGTAATTTGCGTCAAGTCGCTCGGGCAGGACGAAATCCACTTGCAGCGTCCCCAACTGCCAGTCGCGGCCGATGGCGTCGCGCAGGTTGAATTCCAGCTTCGGTCCGTAAAAGGCGCCCTCTCCCGGATTGAGCGCGACGTCCATGCCGGCCGCCTCGGTGGCGTCCTTGAGCGCCTTTTCCGCCTTGTCCCACACCGCGTCGTCACCGGCCCGCGTCGGCGGCCGGTCGGCGAACATCACGGTTACGTCGTCGAAGCCGAGGTCGTGGTACATGCTCATGAGAAGATCGCAGAAGTCCTTGGTCTCGGCGGTGATCTGGTCTTCGGTGCAGAAGATATGGGCGTCGTCCTGGGTAAAGGCGCGCACCCGCATCAGGCCGTGCAGGGCGCCCGACGGCTCGTTGCGGTGACACGATCCGAACTCGGCCATGCGGATCGGCAAATCGCGGTAGCTCTTGATCCCCTGTTTGAAGATCTGCACGTGACAGGGGCAGTTCATGGGCTTCAGCGCCAGCACCCGGTCTTCCGATTCGGCGGTGAACATGTGCTCGCGGAACTTTTCCCAGTGGCCCGAATCTTCCCACAGGCTGCGGTCGACCATTTGCGGCGTGTTGACCTCGACATAGCCCGCCGCGTCCAATCGCCGGCGCACGTAATCGGTTAAGGTGCGATAAAGGGTCCACCCCTTGGGATGCCAGAACACCGAGCCGACGGCGGCGTCTTGGAAATGGAACAGCCCCATTTCGCGCCCGACGCGCCGGTGGTCGCGCTTCTCGGCCTCTTCGAGCATGGTGAGATAGGCGCGAAGCTGTTTTTCGTCGGGCCAGGCGGTGCCGTAGATGCGCTGTAGCATCTGGTTGCGCGAATCGCCGCGCCAATAGGCGCCGGCCACCTTCATCAACTTGAAGGCCGTGCCCAGGCGCCCGGTCGACGGCAGGTGCGGGCCGCGGCACAAATCGACGAAGTCGCCCTGGCGGTAGAGCGTGATCTCCTCGCCGACGGGGAGGTCGCGGATGATCTCGGCCTTGTAAAGCTCGCCTTGTTCCTCGAACAAGGCGATGGCGTCGTCGCGCTCCCACACTTCGCGGCCGATCGGCTCGTCGCGCTCAACGATTTCCCTCATGCGCGCCTCGATGATCTCCAGATCGTCGGGGGTGAAGGGTTCGTTGCGCGCGAAGTCGTAATAGAAACCGTTCTCGATGGCCGGTCCGATGGTCACCTGGGTGTCGGGATGAAGTTCCTTGACCGCCTCGGCCATGACGTGGGCGGCGTCGTGGCGGATCAGCTCCAGGGCGTCTTCGTCCTTGTTGGTGACGATGGAGACCTGGGCATCGGCGTCGATGACGTGGGCCAGGTCGCGCATCGTGCCGTCGACGCGTATGGCCAGCGCCGCCTTGGCCAGGCCGGGGCCGATGTCGGCGGCGAGATCGGCGCCCGTGAGCGCCGCCTCATAAGACCGAACACTGCCGTCGGGGAGCGTAATGGCGGGCATGAAGGCCTGTTATCCGTGGCGAAGGGACGAAACGGGGGCGAAATGTAGAGCGATTCCCGGACCTGTCAAGGCGAGGCGCCCGTGGCGCTCAGCGCCGCCGTTACCTTCTCGACGGGCAGGTCGGCGAGTTGGGGCCGCCTGACGATGGTAACGTCGCGGCCGCGCTGGGCACAGAGCGCCGGGTCCGAAGCGTCGGAATAAAGGACCACCGAGGGGCAGCCGGCGGCGGCGGTCAAGTGCATGGGGCCGGTGTCGTTGCCCACCGCGCATGCGGCGCCCCGGGCCAGGGCCACGATGTCGAGAAGCGACGTCCGCCCGGCCAGGTCAAGGGCGTCGGGGCAGGCGTCGGCGACGGCGCCCAGCAACGCCGCCTCCTCGGGCCCGCCGACCAATACCGGCTTTATTCCCCTTTCGGCCAGCCAGGCCGCCAGTGCGGCGAAGCGCCCCGTGGGCCAACGCTTGGCCGGGCGATGGGCGGCGCCGCCCGGCACGACAAGGGCATAGGGCGCCGACAGTCCGAACCGGGCGGCGTCGGCTTGGATGGATGACAGATCGCCCGCCGCCACGTCGGCGATGCCGGCCCGCGCCAATTGCTCGGCCTGACGATCGACGGTATGCATGAAGTCGCGCCGCGGATTGTCATGAGGATGGCTGCAGCCCCCGGCGATGCCCGACCACTCGGGCCTCGGTCCGGGCCAAAACAGGCGGAAATAAAAGGCGCTGCGGTCCGAGGTCTGCAAGTCGTAGACGCGGCCGAACCGACCGCCCCGCAAGCGCCGGCGCAGGGCCATCCAGCCCCCGACGTCAAGGGCCTTGGGGCGGGCATCGATCCAGATGTCGTCGAACCAGCCGCCGGCGGCCGCCAATTCGACGAAGGGCCGGGTGGTCAGAAGCGTCACCCGTGCCGCCGCGTGATGGCGGCGGATGGCGGCGAAGGGGCCGAGGGCCTGGACCAAGTCGCCAAGCGCGGCAAGTTTGATCACCAGCACCCGGGATGGACCGGGGGCGTTCATTGCCCGGCGTGGGTCAAGGCCAGGACCCCGTTGTAGACGTCCAGGGTCTTGGCGCACATGTCATCTTTGGAGAAGTTCCGCCGCACATGGGCAATGGCCTTGTCGGCGAGCGCCCGGCGCTGCGTCTCGCCAAGGCCGAGCACCCGTTCCAAGGCCTCGGCCAGCGCGGCCGTGTCGCCGGGCGGTGTCAGCCAGCCGGTCTCGCCGGGGATCACCGTCTCGCGGGCGCCGCCGTGGTCGCTGGCGATCACCGGACGGCCCAGGGCCTGGGCCTCGGCGATAACGCGGCCGAAGGCTTCGGGGTCGGTCGAGGCCGAAATCACAACGTCGGTCAGCATATAGGCCGCCGGCATGTCGTCGCAGTGGTCGACGATGCGCACGACCTCGTCGAGGCCGTGGCGGCCGATCAGGGCCTCGAGTTCGCGCCGATAGCCGGTGCGCCCCTGGTCGGAGCCGACGAGCAGGCATCGAAAGTCGCGCCGGCTCATTTGCGCGATGGCCTCGACAAGGGAAGCCTGGCCCTTCCACCGGGTCAGGCGTCCCGGCAGCATGGCCACCAGCATGCCGTCGGGCAGGCGCCACTTACTGGCCAGGCTCACCACCCGCTCGGCGCCCACCTTGTCGGGATCGAAGCGCGCCAGGTCGACGCCGCGGTGGATGACCCGAATGCGCCTGGCCGGCACGCCATAGTACCGGTGGATGTGACCGGCGATGAAACCGGAAAGGGCGATCACCCGTTCGCCCCGGGTCATCACCGCGTTATAGCGCCGCTTGAGCCCGTTGCCGGCCGAATAGGTGCCGTGGAAGGTGGTCAGGAAATGCCGGCCCGTTCGCCGGGCGGCGTAATAGGCGCTCCACGCCGGGGCGCGCGATCGGGCGTGGACGATATCGACACCTTGGCTTTCGATGAGTTGGACCAGGCGCCCGACGTTGGCGCGCATGACCAGGGGGTTCTTGCTGGCCAGGGGCATGACGAAGTGTTCGGCGCCGGCGCGGCTGAGCTCGTGGACCTGGGCGCCGCCGGCCGAGGCGACCAGGGCGCGGCCGCCGGCGGCGGCAATGGCGGCGGCGATCTCCACCGTGCCGCGCTCGACCCCGCCGCCGGCGCCCAGCGCCGGCAGCACCTGAAGCACCGTTGCGCGGCGCGCTTCGGGCCTGCCCTCGCCGTCGGCGATCGGTTGGGCCACCATGCCGGCCGTGCTATCGTCCGTGTCCGCGTCCATGTGCCGAGACCGCAATGACCGACGAGACCACCCCCGCCGAGCCCGCACCCGAAAGACTACCACGGGACGGGCGCGCGACTATCGCCTACCACGCCAGCCCTGGCAAGTCGCCCGGCGTGGTGTTCCTGGGCGGCTTCCGCTCCGACATGACGGGCTCCAAGGCGATCGCCCTGGAGGCCTGGTGCCGAAGGCGCGGCCAGGCCTTCGTGCGCTTCGACTACTTCGGTCACGGGGCTTCGTCGGGCGACTTCAGCGACGGCACCATCGGTCGCTGGACGGAGGACGCGGTGGCCGTGCTCGACGCCGTGACGGCGGGACCGCAGGTCCTGGTCGGCTCGTCGATGGGCGGTTGGATCATGGTGCTGGCCGCCTTGGCGCGGCCCGAACGCGTTGCCGGACTGCTCGGCGTCGCGGCGGCGCCGGACTTCACCGAGGACCTGATCCCCCTTCGCCTCACGGCCGATCAGAAGAAAGCCCTCAAGCGCGACGGCGTTGTCCACCTGGCCAACGACCATGGCGACGAGCCGACGCCCGTGACCCGGGCCCTGATCGACGATGGGAGCCGCCATCTGGTCTTGCGCCGATCCCTGGCACTTGATCTTCCGGTACGCTTGCTGCACGGCATGAAGGACGCCGACGTGCCGTGGGAAACCAGCCTGCGCCTGGCCCGCGTACTGACGGCGGCCGATGTCGAAATCACCTTGGTCAAGGACGGCGACCACCGCCTTTCCGAACCCGCCGACCTGGCGCGCCTGTGCGCCGTCCTCGGCGGCCTCTTGGATGGGTTCATCCGCCCCCGTCCAGGATCGCCTTGAGGCCGGCCCGGTAATCGGGATGGGCAAGGCGCACCCCCAGTTCGTCGGTGAGGCGGCGGTTGGCGACCCGGCGGTTGTCGCGCCAGAAGGTGCGCGCCAATTCCGACATCTCAGCCTCGGCCTCGGCATAGGGGATCACCGGTGGCGCACCGACGCCGAGAAGGCGGCAAGCGAAGGCGATCACGTCGGCCGGCGGCGCCGCCTCGTCGTCGCAGACGTTGTAGACGGCGCCGGGACGGGGCCGCCTCATCGAAGAGCGCAGCACGGCGCCGATATCGTCCACATGGATGCGGGAAAATACCTGGCCCGGCTTGTCGATGCGCCGCGCCCGGCCGGCGCGCACCTGATCGAGGGCGCTGCGCCCGGGGCCGTATATGCCGGCGAGGCGAAAGACATGCACGGCAAGGCCTTGTTCGCGGTGCAGTCCGAGCCAAGCGGCCTCGGCGTCGACTCTGCGCCGGCCGCGCTCCGAGGTTGGGTTCAAGGGTGCCCCTTCGTCGACCTCCCGGCCGCCGGTATCGCCATAGACACCGGTGGTCGATAGATAACCGACCCAGCGCAGCCCACGGCAGGCGGCGATGTCGCCGGCGTGGTGGGCGAGCACCGGATCGCCGTGTTCGCCGGGCGGCACGGAACTGAGGATATGGGTGACGCCGGCCAATACCGCCGCCGCCTCGGCCATGGGCTTGGCGCCGTCGAACAGCACGGCCTGGATGCCCTTGGCGGCCAGTTCGCCCCGCGCCTCGGTGCCTTGACAGGTACCGCCGAGGTCCCATCCCCGTCCGGCAAGGGTGCTGGCCAAGCGCCCGGCCGTGTATCCCAGTCCGAAGCAGAACAGCCGGCCGGCGGGCAGGTCCTCGGTCATGAAGCGTTGGTCCCGAAAAGTTGCGGCAAGGGGCAGACAACACTTGAAGACAGGCGTTGTAAAGAATGAGATAACGACAGAGCACCATCGCAGGGGATGCCTTAGTGAAGCCCAAGGTCCTGAGAACCGACGCCGAGCTTTTCATCATCGAACAGTATATGGCCCAACTTGACGCCGTCGCCCGCGTGGTGACCGCCGCCAGCGACGCGCCCGATGTCCTGGCCCGCGAGGCGGCCGACGCCTCTGTGATCTTGACCTGTTACGCCGAGATTCCGGCCCCCGTGATCGAGGCGGCGCCCGGCCTCAAGGGTATCGTCAAGTACGGCGTAGGCGTCGACAACATCGACGTTGAAGCGGCGACGCGGGCCGGGGTGCGGGTCGTCAACTGCCCCGATTACGGCTCGGATACGGTCGCCGATCACGCCTTCGCCCTGTTGATCGGCCTGGCGCGGCGGCTCACCGCGATCGACCGGGCGATGCGCGACAAGGCGTGGGTCTGGCCGGCGCCCCAATTCCTGGGCTTCGATCTGGCGGGCAAGACCCTGGGCCTGATCGGGCTTGGCCGCATCGGGCGCGCCATGGCGCGCCGCGGCGCCGGCTTCGCCATGGACATCGTCGCTTATGACCCTTACGTCGATGCCGCTACGATGCGGGGCCTTGGTGTCGAACCGGCCGACCTCGACGCCCTGTTGGCAGGCGCCGATTTCGTCTCCATCCATTGCGTGCTGACGCCGCAAACGCGGGGACTCCTGGGCGCGGCGGAACTGGCGCGGATGAAGGAAAGCGCCTTCCTCATCGACGTCTCGCGCGGCGCCATCGTCGACGAGGCGGCGCTGGTGGCGGCGCTGCGGGCGGGGCGCCTGGCCGGTGCCGGCTTCGACGTCTTTCCCGACGAACCCCTGAAGCCCGGCCATCCCCTGTTGGGCATGGACAGCGTGATCCTGACGCCGCATCTGGCGTGGTACACCCACGAAGCCTTCGAAAGGGTGGAGCGTCAGACCCTGGACAGTGTCCTCGACGTGCTGGCCGGGAGACGGCCCGCAAACCTCAAGAACGTCGAGGTATTGACGAGATAAGGAAATAAAGCGTGATGGCGGCGTGTTTTCGCATCGTCGGTACCGGGGACTGCCGTTCCAGGCATGGTCCACTTACGTGGGCTCGTAGCGGCCCGCACGGAAAATGCTCTAGGCTCCAGACTCAATTAATCCACCATATGACGATTGCGGCGATGAGGACAGCAGAGAGGAAGTTTCGTGCGAGCTTGTCGTATCGGGTTGCGATGCGGCGGAAGTCTTTGATACGACCGAACATGCGTTCGATGAGGTTGCGCTGGCGGTAGGCGAGGGCATCGTGAGGGATTAAGGGTTTTCGTCTCGGGTTGCAGGGGATGATGGCCTCGACGCCCTGCTCGGCGAGCAAATCGCGCAGCCAGTTTGCGTCATAGGCCGTGTCGGCAAGCAGCCGGGAGAAGGAACCGACCGCCGCGAACAGGGCCGGGGCAACCGTGACATCGCCGGTGTTGCCGGGGGTCAGCGTCAAGGCCCGCGGCCGGCCCTGGTCGTCCGTCAGGGCGTGGATTTTGGTGGTGCGCCCGCCTCTTGAGCGGCCAATAGCCTCGTTGGAGGCCCCCCTTTTCCACCGGCCGCCGAACGATGCGCCTTGATGTAGGAACTATCGACGGCAACCGTGCCGATCATCCCGGTCGTGCCGGTCAGGGCTTCGAAAATCTCATACCAGATACCCTGGCGGCTCCACCGGTTAAAGCGGTTGTAGATCGTCGTATAGGGGCCGTATTCCGGCGGACAATCACGCCATCGCGCACCCGAGCGAAGCATGTGGACAATGCCGCTAATCACCCGGTGGTCATCCACCCGATGCGCCCCGCGACGGCCACGGGGAAGCAACGGCTCAATCCGCGACCACTCGTCGTCGCTTAGCCAGTATAGGTTCGACATGAAAGGCCTCCTTCTCGTTAGAGACTTTGAATCACATCAAAACCAATTTGTGAATCCCCTAATTGAGTACAGAGCCTAGTGGATAGTCGCTAACGAAAGATTCCCATACGGTTTGATCCGTGCGATTCTACAGCCATGAGATCGAACATATCGTTTGAAGTTACGGCGAGCGAGCGCGCCCGGTTGGAAGCGCTGGTTTGCGATGGCAAGGGTTCTTTGCCAAGCTCACGCGCAAACGGCTCAAGCGCGGCATCTTTCATTCCATCGTCGACCTGCAAGCGGCCATCAATCGCTTCCTCGCCGAATACAATAAAGAGCCAAAACCCTTCGTCTGGACCGCCGATCCCCACAAGATCATTGAAAAGGTCAATCGTGGGAAACAAGCGTTGGAGTCAATCCACTAGGGTCCAGACTCATTCAAATCCAATAACAGATGAGGGCAACGAGACATAGGGCGGCGAGAAAGTTTTGCGCCTTTTTGTCGTATCGGGTGGCGATGCGTCGGAAGTCCTTGAGGCGCCCGAACATGCGCTCGATGGTGTTTCGGTCTTTGTATCGCTCTGTGTCGAAGGGATGAGGTTGTTTGCGGTTCACCTTGTTAGGGATAACCGGTTGGATTTTTTGGCGCAGCAGACAGGCGCGCCAGTGGTCGGCGTCATAGGCCTTGTCGGCGAGAAGATACCCGCCGCGTAGTAAGGAAGATGCGGCTCAATCGCCGCCCATTGCTGATCTGAGAGCCAAAATGATCCGCGCATGCCTCGAAACCTCCATATTTGTTTCAAGGCATTGAATCAGCTAATAGTTAATGAGTTATGACCCTAGTGGATAGTCGCTAACGAAAGATTCCCATACGGTTTGATCCGTGCGATTCTACAGCCATGAGATCGAACATATCGTTTGAAGTTACGGCGAGCGAGCGCGCCCGGTTGGAAGCGCTGGTTTGCGATGGCAAGACGCCTCAGAAGCATGTCTGGCGAGCGCGGATCGTGCTTCTGACGGCGGACGGCTTTGGCACAGTCGGGATCATGCGCCGGACGGGTAAGTCCAAACCGACGGTATGGCGTTGGCAGGAGCGGTTCATGGAGCAAGGCGTGGACGGCCTTGTGCATGACAAGACCCGGCCGCCGGGGAAGGCGCCCCTTCCACCGGATGTGATCAAGCGGGTGGTGGCGATGACCCATGAGGGGCCTCCGGGCGAGGCGACGCATTGGACGGTTCGGGCCATGTTCGCGGCGCTCGACGTTCTCGATGGCAAGGTCATCGGCCAATGCATGCAGCGCCACCGGCATCAGGAGTTCATCCGCTTCCTCAACAAGATCAACCGCGACACCGCGGACGATCGGGACGTGCATCTGATCCTCGACAACTACGCGCCCCACAAACATGCCAAGGTCAAGAAATGGCTGAAACGCCATCCCCGGTTCCACTTCCACTTCACGCCCACTTCGGCATCCTGGCTCAACGCCGTGGAAGGGTTCTTTGCCAAGCTCACGCGCAAACGGCTCAAGCGCGGCATCTTTCATTCCATCGTCGACCTGCAAGCGGCCATCAATCGCTTCCTCGCCGAATACAATAAAGAGCCAAAACCCTTCGTCTGGACCGCCGATCCCCACAAGATCATTGAAAAGGTCAATCGTGGGAAACAAGCGTTGGAGTCAATCCACTAGGATCGGAATCATGAGCACGACAAGAACATCGCGGGTATTCGCGGCGGCAAGGGGAATCGGACTTGCCGCCCTGGTCGTTGTCGGCGCCACGGCGCCGGCCTGGGCGGCCGAACAGCGCTACTCGACCTGGCCCGATCCGTCCCGCACCGGACCCGGCGACGGCCGTCTTCAGGAAATGATCGACGCCCTTGGCGCCCTGGTCGACGAGGCCGAGCGCGCCCGCGCCGCCGATCCCCGCCTGCTGCGCGATCTGCGCGACCTGGCGCGGCGCTTCGAGCGGCCGTGGCGGACCTTGATATTCAGCGACGACTTTAGCGACGGCGATTTCACCGCCAATCCGGCCTGGACCGTGACCGCCGGACGCTATTGGGTGCAGCAGGGATACGGCCTGCGCAGCGCCATCACCCCGGCCGCGCCGGCGCCAAGTCCCAGCACCGGCGGCGCGGGACAAAAGGAGGGTCTGGCGACAGCCATCATCGGCTCCATCCTCAACCAGGCGCTGAGCCAGAAAGGCCGGCAAAGCAGCCAACAACCGGCGGCCGCTCCCGACCGCGCCGCCATCCACGTCGCCGGTGAGATCACCAACGCCTTCTCCATCCGCCTTGAAATCACCTCGTGGGAGGGCAAGGGCCACCTCCAGTTCGGACCCTACCAGGGCGCCGCCGCGGACGGCGGCTATCGCCTGGCCTACCGGCCGGGGGCGAGCCCGGGGCTGGAACTGCTGCGGGTCTCGGGGCGTGGCGTCGGCATCGTCGGCTCGATCACCGGGCCCCTGGTCCTCGAGGACCAGCGCACCCATGTCATCGAATGGACCCGCGATGCCTTCGGCGCCATGACCGTCACCATCGACGGCAAGGAACAAATCCGCGCTACCGACCGCGGCTTCCGCGAGCCCTTCGACGGCTTCGCCATGGTCAACCGGGGCGGCGACTACATCCTCGGCCGCATCGCCATCCACGGCACCAAGTAGGAGATCGGGAAAAAGTCCCTCGCCTTCGGCTCGGTGTACTTTTTCCCGTTTTCAATACGGCCAAATCGGCCCTTGAGGCGGCTCCGGGGGTCGCGGGGGCGCCCCCCGTATTTGAAATCGGGGGGACACCCCCCGGTGGCCCCCCGGGGGCCGATTTGAGATTCTGTTCCCAGCCACGCCATTCGGCGTGGCTGGTGCCTTTTGCATGGTCTTGCGCCTTTCTTGCGCAAGACCATGCAAAAGAAAACAAGCGAAAGGCGGGTGCCGGGCCGCCCCAAGCACGCCTTTCTCACTGTAAACATTGAAGAAAAGTACACTGAGCGTTAGCGAAGGACTTTTTTTCAAGAACAACACTCAATTCAGCGAGTCGTGGGCCGCCAGGGCCGCCATGTTCACCACGTCCGAGACGTTGGCGCTCCACGGCACGATCTGGGCCGGCTTGGAGAGGCCCTTGAGAAGAGGACCGATGACCGTGCCGCCGCCCAGTTCGTGCACCAGGTTGGTGGAGATATGGGACGAGTGCAGTCCCGGCATGATGAGAACGTTGGCGGGACCGGAAAGGCGGCAGAAGGGATAGTAGGCCAGAAGCTCGGCATTGAGGGCCACGTCGGCGCTCATCTCGCCGTCGTATTCGAAGTCGACCTTGCGCGAATCGAGGATGGCCACCGCCTCGGCGACGAGCTGAGAGCGCGCCAGGTCAGGATTGCCGAAGTTGGAAAAGGAGATCAGCGCCAGGCGCGGCTCATGGCCCAATTGTCGCGCCACGGCCGCCGTCTGGATGGCGATCTCGGCAAGTTCCGCCGCCGAGGGCAGTTCATGCACGGCGGTGTCGGAAAGGAACAAGGTCCGGCCCGGCGCCAACAACAGGGTTAACCCGAAGACAAGGTGATTGGGCTGGGGATCAAGGACCCGCGTGATCTGTTCGAGGGCGACGAAGTAGTTGCGCGTCAATCCCGTCACCATGGCGTCGGCGTGGCCCAGCGCCACCATGCAGGCGGCAAATACGTTGCGGTCCAGGTTGACCATGCGCTGGCAATCCCGATAGAGCATTCCCTTGCGCTGGAGCCGCCCATAAAGGAAGTCCATGTACTTGCCGGTCGCGGTACTCAGCTTGGAGTTGTGGATTTCCAGGGCGTCCTTACCCGCCAGGCCAAGCCGATCCAGGGCGTCGCGCACCCGGTCCTCGCGCCCGATCAGGATCGGCGTGCCGTAGCCCGCGTTGTGGAAGGCGACGGCGGCGCGGATGCTCTTCTCTTCCTCGCCCTCGGCGAAGACGACCCGGCGCGGGTTGGCGCGAACGGCGTCGAAGATGGCGTCCAGGCTGCCCGACGTCGGATCGAGGCGGGCCGACAGTTCGTTGCGGTAGGCCGCCATGTCGGTAATCGGTTTACGGGCGACGCCGGTCTCCATGGCCGCCTTGGCCACCGCCGAGGGCACGGCGACGACGAGGCGCGGATCGAAGGGCGCCGGAATAAGGTAGTCCGGACCGTAGTGGAGATGGCGCCCCGAATAGGCCGCGTCGACCTCGTCGGGAACGTCCTCGCGCGCCAGTTCGGCCAGGGCGTGGGCGGCGGCAATCTTCATCTCGTCGTTGATGGTCGAGGCGCGGACGTCGAGCGTACCCCTGAAGATGTAGGGAAAGCCGAGGACGTTGTTGATCTGGTTGGGGTAGTCGGACCGTCCGGTGGCGATGATGGCGTCGTCGCGCGCCGCCATGATGTCCTCGGGCGTGATCTCGGGATCGGGGTTGGCCATGGCGAAGACGATCGGCCTTAAGGCCATGCTTTTGATCATGCGCTTGGTGAAGGCGTCCTTCACCGACAACCCGAAGAGGACGTCGGCGCCCTTGACCGCCTCGACCAGGGTACGCGTCTTGGTCTTGGCGGCAAGGGCCTTTTTCCACTGGTTCATGCCCTCCTTGCGCCCCTGATAGATGACGCCCTTGGTGTCGCATAGCACCACGTTCTTGCGCGGCAGGCCCATGGCGATGAGCAGCTCGATGCAGGCGATGGCGGAGGCGCCGGCGCCGTTGACCACAAGGCGCGTCTTCTTGATATCGCGCCCGGTCAGGTCAAGGGCGTTTATCAAGCCGGCGGCGACAATGATGGCGGTGCCGTGCTGGTCGTCATGGAAGACCGGGATATCCATGATCTCGCGCAGGCGTTGCTCGATGACGAAGCATTCCGGCGCCTTGATGTCTTCCAGGTTGATGCCGCCGAAGGCGGAGCCCAGAAAGCGGACGCAGTTGACGAATTCGTCTATATCCTCGGTGCTGACCTCGATGTCGATGCCGTCGATGTCGGCGAAGCGCTTGAACAGCACCGCCTTGCCTTCCATGACCGGCTTGGCGGCCTGGGCGCCCAGATTGCCGAGGCCGAGAACGGCGGTGCCGTTGGAGATTACCGCCACCAGATTGCCCTTCGACGTGTAATCGTAGGCCGAAGCCGCGTCCTTGGCGATCGCCAGACACGGCGCCGCGACGCCCGGCGAATAGGCCAGCGACAGGTCGCGTTGCGTGGTCAGGGCCTTGGTGGCGCGGATTTCCATTTTCCCGGGCCGGCCCGAGGCATGCATTTCCAGCGCTTCCTCGTCGGTGACGTGTTCGGAACGGTCGTCTTGGCGCTTGGAGCGGGATTTACGGGCCATTTTTCTTTCCCTCGTGGGTATGGACGTTTGTGCCGCCGTGATCGGTCAGGATACGGGTGGCGGCGCTTTCTCTCTCGCCATCGTCGGCGCGGACCCAGAGAATGAGGCCGCCGGCCTCCAAGGAACGGGCGAAATCTTCAGTATGCGGGCTCGAGGTGACCTCGTCGATGATTTCCTTGGCGGCGATACCGCCGACCGCGGCGGCGACCAGTCCGGCGATGGTGGCCGACATCGGACCGCCGGCCAGGAAGACGGCGCCGGACGCCACCAGCGGCACTTCGTACTTGATCTCGCCGACCAGGGCCGTGAGCACGTCGCGCCACGGCTTGCCCGGACGTCCGGCCGCGTCGATCGATTCGTGGGAGCCGAGAACGCTTAGGTCCGCGCGTTCGAACCCGGCTGCCGTCAAGGCCTCGACGGCGCTCTCGAAATCCTTCCGGTCGGCCAACAACCCGACCACTTCCCGGCTGGCATCAGGAATGGCGACACCTCGAATCTCGGGTTTCGGTTGCGTGGGTTAAAAATTATGGGGCTGTCCCAGATAACTAGCCCAAATGCTTCCTAAACAAAAGTATGGCCCTTTATCGGCCTCACTCTTCACTCCCAACTTATGGGTTTCCTTGTTATTCAGTCGCTTAGAGTTACTAAAACTTGCTATGATTGTCAATGGCGTTCGTCCCCAGTTCGTCCCCAGCGCCAAGACAAGGAATAGCCGATGCCCCGCAAAGCCAAACGACGAGTGAAGCTCACCCCAGCTGTCGTAAAGGATTTCAACCCCGACAAAAAAGACGATGCGATCTGGGACAGTGAGGTCAACGGGTTCGGGCTTCGCTGTCGAGATGGCAGCAAGAGCTTTTTCTTTCGCTATTCCGTCGGCGGTCGCGGAGGCCGTCAGTATCGGATGTCTTTGGGTTCAACTGACACCACTAAGGTCAGCGCAGCAAGAGAGAAGGCGCGGGAACTCAGGGCCGAGGTTGACCTAGGCGGCAACCCCAAGGTCACCATTCGAGCGGAGCTCGATGCCGACAATAAGGCCCGCGCCATCCCGACTTTGAACCAGCTATCCCTTCGCTATCTGAAGGAACACGCCCTCCATCAGAAGAGCAGTTTCGAGCAAGATGTCTACCGGCTACGGCGCGCAGGATTTATCACCGAGGATCAGGTGCGGGATTTCGGCATGGCTGTTTTTAACGATAATGGGCTGCCCGATCAGAAACGTGAAATTGGAAAGCGCCTGTCCAAGTTCAAAAGCCAGAAGCCATCCGTTTTTCCCGGCTTAGCCAAGAAGCAGATAGACCAAGTCACTGAGGACGACATCTCCCACCTCCACGCAATGGGATCGGCGACGCAAACCGAAGCCAACCGTCGTCGCGAGATTATTCGGAAAATGTTTAACGTCGCGGAAGGCTGGTATCCCCACGCCATCACGAAGAACCCTGCCGTCGGCCCATCCATATCCAGATACGAAGAGAATGAGCGGGAACGCTTCCTAACCAAGTCGGAAATCGCCCGGCTTATTCAGGCCCTGTACACTGTGGAGACGGAGAACCCCCAACGCTATGGCCCAAGCGTCAATGCCATCAGGATAATCCTGTTCACCGGCGCACGGCCTGGCGAAGTCTTCAATATGCGATGGGAGCAACTCGACCTTGCCGAGGGCGTCTGGTCGAAGCCTGCCTCGGCTACGAAACAGAAACGCCGTCACCACATTCCGCTGGTACAGGATGCCGTGACGTTGCTCAAACATATCCACTCCCAAGGCACAAAAGGTGACTACGTTTTCCCGAGTAGGACCACCCCTATTCGCCCGCTTAGCGAAGCTCGGAAAACCTGGGCCAAGGTGATGAAAGCAGCCGAGATAGAGAATGAAATTGGCACCCGCCTCTACGACCTGCGACACACGTTCGCGACGCATCTGGTCGCCAGTGGTCAATCCTTGTTCTCTGTTGGGAAGTTGTTAGGTCACAGCACAACCAAGGTCACAGAACGGTATGCACACGCTGATCTTGATGGACTAAGGGCTGCATTGGGATCAATGGACCAGGTGCTTTCTGAAGCTAGCAACGTGACCCCTCTGCGAAAGGGGTAGTAAGTAGTGCCGACGATTAAGAAAATACTTGGGGCAGCAAAACCTCGAGGGGACAACTTGTTCGAATTAAGTGACGAGCGGCTCCAGGTGGCCGAAAAAGCGCTTGGGAGCCAACCCCACAACCCCGCGATACGAGACGAATTGCGTTCCGCTTTCAACCAATTCCAAGGCCTCTACTCTTTGTGGCAGCAGGCCCCTACGCCTGGGAAATTGCTGGACGAATGTGAGAAAGTTTTAAACAGATTGAAAAAGGGCGCCAACATCCTTTCGGTGTTAAATGCACGGGAATATCAGGATGCCGCTGGGCAAAAAGATAAGAAGGCACAAAAGCTGAATGCTGGGATATCTGGCGAATTATTATCCTACCTTATCCTTAATGGGGTCGACCCAGACGCCCCGCAAAAATCAAAGATAATTGATGTCGTCAGTAGAATAATAGAACTGCCCCGCAAGAAAACGGGCCGTCCAGAAGAATACGCACGAGATGGGTTTCTTCTTGATCTTGCGAAAATCTTTAAACGAGAAACAGGAAAGGATGCGACATCTTCAAGCAATATTGGTCGAGCTAGTGGTGATTTCATGGATCTATGTCGGGCAATGATGATTCCGTCTAACAGTTTTATGGATGCCGATGGCCTTGCAATAGAAAAGGCATGGAACAGGGTAAAAAAACGCATCTAAAAATTCTCTACTTTTGTCCTTAGAGGCAGAACAGCCAGAAATTTACGCTTGCTTCAGGTAACCATTAGCTGGAGTTAGAAATGCCCCGTCAAAGTATACTCGACCAAGTCACTAAGAACTCAGTGTCCGGCCCGAAAAGAGTTGGGTGATTTCAGGGCATTGTGATTCTCTCGTTTGTGTCGAAGCAAATGAGGGAAC
>JASLLZ010000052.1 GCA_030746775.1 Rhodospirillales bacterium
ACAATTGCGAGGGCGTGTGGTCAGCCAACATTCAAGATGGATGATCCTGGCTTCCTTGGTTTTCACAACGCAGCAGATCAGATCGCTGTGCCTCGACTGTTGGCACTGAAAGATGAGATGTACGCCATTGCAGATGTCATCTATGACTCTGTTGATGCGAACTTGGTTTTTGGTACGCCATTTCCGGGTTTGACGATCAGTGGTGATAAATTGTTGCTGAAACTGGCCAAGTGAGATTCACCACAAAAAATGCGGCTGCGAATTTCTTCATGCCTGAACGTTCTGCTTTGAGTCATAAACGGACGTTGATCGCACCCTTCGGTTAGGTCTGCTTTGAGGGGTAAAGCGGACATAAACGCTCGGAAAGTCACCGCTCAAGATCAATGACCATTTCAGGCGCACTGGACATCGAGTTTCTTGGTTTCCTTCGCCTTCTTCGCCAACTCTAGCCCTTCGATCATCATCATGCCTATGATCCGTGCCTTCTCGATTACGTCCATCTCGCTGACCGGCGTGATGTCCGTCATCTGGCCGGCGGCAGCAGCAGCTTCCAGTTCACGGCGCCGCTCTACGGCTTCACCAATGGTGAACAAGGTCTTCAGCGCATCAAGCTTGGAATGCAGCGTGATGATGTTCCTACCGCCAATGCTTTGAATCGCGGCAGTCGCACCCTCGGGGATGTTGTCCCAATCAAGTGCCGGCTTCCCCTCATTATCGATCTTGATGAAGTCGGCGATGCTGGAGAAGGCAACCGCGGCGAGTTCCTGCATGATGCGCTCGGCGGTGACCTCAACCTTGGCGAGGTGTTTCTCAGTCTTGGCATCGATCGCCGCGGCAACCTTAACATTTCTCAACAAGCGCGATCCTTGTGCGCAAGCAGTCTTTTTGCTGTACCCTGCACGGATAGCGGCTTGCGTGGCGTTCTGATCAACCAGGTACTCTTCCGCGAACTTTCGCTGCTTGGGTGTCACATCCTGCTCCCGTCACTCCGCCGCTGACGTTGTCCATATAGCGCGATCAACGCCGCCTCGGCGCGGCCGTCGTCCTTTACTCGGGTCCACAGTTCAGCATGACCAGGCATCAACGCTGAGGCTCGCGCCCGACTACCGTCCTTGCCGGCACGAACTCCAAGGCCGGAGCGCCACTTACGCGGGGTTACGTAGTCGATCGGTATGAACCCGGCAGACAACACACCCTCGACGATGCCGAGCGACCGACCAAACTGGAACATGCTGGTCACGCCCTGACCCGGCATGGCGCCGACCTGCTCGACGAAGGCGTGGCTGACGGGACCGTGGGTGTCGACGATCCGCGCCAACTCGTAGCTATCGACCTCGCGCTTGGCCTTGCCACTTCGTGTCAGACGATGCACCGGCATGTCGAAGACCTCAAGATCGCCGCCAGCATCCAGGAACGCCAGGGCACCGCCCAGTCCTGGATCGATGCCGAGGATCTTCCGTCGTTCAGGACCCATGATCGCTGCTCTCCTTCAGCCCTGCCGCTTCGATGGAGTGTACTTTTGTGACCTCGGCGCCGGGGAATATGCGTTTCGTTTCCAGCGGCACTGTGCCCAGGGCGTCGATCAGACGACCGACCTCGTCCAGCGTGAACACCGGCTGGTGGTCCGGTATCATCGAAGCATCGGCGTTGTCCTGGACGATGGCGGCTATGTCACCATTGGCGAGAGACACCTCCCATACCTCAGGTGGCTTAGGTTGGTGGCCATCACGTATCGCGGCTTCATCCAATGCCTTCCAGGCGCGTTTCATGGCTTCACCGTGTTTTCTGATTTCAGCCTCTTTGCCTGACTTGATGGTGGCGTTGAACTTATCGCACTGCGCGTCGTACTTCGCCCGCAAGAGGTCCGACACCAACAGGCGAAAACGACCGATACCCCACTTGCGCTCCATTTCCAGCGCCACCTGGTCCACGCCGTCGATGATCGACTGGATGGCGTAGTCGGATGGTGCTTGATGATCGACGTTTATGTGATTCATATCGACACCTCAAAATGCCAGAGCGGCATTTGCCGCACACTTAAGTGCGGCATTGCCGCGGAGGTGCGGAAGTCTTCTAAGGGGGTATGGGGGAAACCTCCGCCGCACACTTCCGCAAACTTCCGCGAACTTCCGCGAAGCGTTTTCATGGGTAATATTGCACCTCCGCGCCCTTGGTTTTGTTCCGTGTGTCATGCAGTTTTGATGAGATCACGCCGGTGGCGGCCCAGCCCTCAACGATGCATTTCGCGTGGAGCTTGTTGATCCCTAGCTCCGCCATGAGGTACTTGCCGAGATAACGTGGTGACTGCGGAGATACAGAGAAGGGTTCGGGCCCATTCCACCGCTTTTTCACTTCGTTGAGGATGAGGCTAGCTTTTTCGCGGCTGATGCTCCGATCCACATCGGGCGGCATCCAAACCTCTAGGATACCCACCTCATCGGGTTCCAGCCCCAGCCCGCCTCCAGCGTTGGGGAGGGCCACGCCAAGCCGCTGGAACCATCTGGCGCCCTGGGCTGGTGGGCTCATGTTCCCCTTGGCATCGTCCAGGCGGACGTACCGCGTCCTTTCCTCTTCGGGCACATCCAGCGCCTGAGCATCATTTTTTCCCATGGGGGATAGGGTGTGAGCAACGCGTACGGCGTTGCTGAGGGCCGATGCGCCGCGCCCACTGTCCATGTCTCCAGCAAAACTACCAGACACCCCTGAAGGCGTTTTACGGGTGTGGTGGACAAGGGAAACGGCGCAGCCCGTCGCCTGGGCTATGTGTGAGAACTGGGAGGCTACAAAGTCGATCTGCGAGTTGTCGTTTTCATCCGCTTCGTGGCAGCGCACAATCGGATCGACCACCAGGACCTTTATTTCATGGCGGACGATCTCGGAAACCAACCCAGGCACATCTGGCGTCTGGACTATTCCAGCCTTTGTTTTCTTCGCCACCAAAAGGCGCCGTTCAAGTCCCGAGCCGAGGAAAAGCTGGTTGCCTATATCCTCAAGGGCAATATCCCAATGCAAACAGATGGCGGCGATACGTCGATGCAGCTCCTCGATGGGGTCTTCATTGTTGTAGAGCCATACCTTGCCCTGCTCATGCACCAGGTCACCGGTGATCGGCTTGCAAGTGGCGATTGCGATGGCTTCCTGCGTCGTCAGGGTGCTTTTGCCGATACCGCCGGGAGCGATGGTCACGGTTACAAAATTGCTGATCAGACGGTTGCCCAGTATCCACTTGCGGGCCGGGATCGCGGCCGGGTCGAGAATACCCAGTGGTGTCGCCGTGAGGTCTGGAAGCGTGTCTTCAATAGCGTGTTCCGGGTTAGGCGTATCCCATTTCTTGCGAGCCCCCTCGATAGCTTTGCACACCTCTCTTTCCGTCTCGGCGTGGTTAAAGCCAGGCAGGGTGAAGGCTTGGGCGGCGAGTTGTATTTCGTTGTCAGACCAGCTGCGACTAACCCAATGTGCGACGACCCGCACCATGTTGGTGTGCCATTGGTCGCCGGCTTTGATCCGCCTGGTGACGCTATTCACGTCAAGCCCGGTGTCCAGATTGAGACTGTTTGATTGTCCATCTGCTTGGGTCCGTTGCCCCTCGGCGTCGGCCGACGGGAATGCGTGTTCTATTTCCTCGGGAATAAACTCCTGTCGCTTCTCCTTATACATAAGAAGCTCGGTTTTCTCCGCTCTTCGCCCCTCCTTCACCGGCCAGGCGACAGTGCCGGCCAGGCGCATGACGCGAGATGGGTTGCATACGGTGGGATCGCCGTGCAGTCCGGCCGCGAGGGTGCGTAGGAGGCGGCGGTATTGCTCCGGATCGATAACTGGCTCTTCCAGCGGCCACCAGAGTTGCGCCCGAGTGTGCGGGTGCCTGCCGGTTACAGTGACAACGGGCGGTGACAGGGTCGCGGCTTCATACGCTTTCCTAGCAATCTCGGGTGCGCCTTCGTCATCTAGGTCCACGTGCAACGCCCAGGCGGCGAAAAAATCATCGTCATTTGCCCGCGTGCCGGGGGATGTGCTTGGTGCCCTCAGGGCTGCGCCGACGTACACGTTGCAGAACTCACTAGCATTGATCCCGCGCGCTTTTTCGGCGGCAGTATCGAGATCGCCAACGTCGAACAGTTCCGCGTGCCGCAAGTCTTTCGATTTGGGGTCCGTCCAGGCGATTTCGATCTTGCCGTCCATTGCCCGACCAAACAGGCATTCGAGGTGCTGGAGCATGGCGTCATAATCCGGAATCATGATCGGCTCGACGTTGGCGCTGAGGCTCATTGATCCACCTCTAAGGTCGTTTGCCAAAGGCGCCATACCGAGCGAGGGGCATGGCGCCCCTAAGCAAACAGCCTCAAAACTCCGTTTCATAGCTGCCGGTCGGGGGTGGTTCCGAGGCCGGCGTTGGCACGGGTGTTTGTTTGGGTGCCGCTGAAATATCGGCGCCGTTTTTCAGAGCGTCGGGTCGCTCAACCCATTTCACAATTTTCAGGATGGGGACGTTGGTATGTCCCTTTCCGATTTGTGTCGGGGTTGCGCCGTCATGCTGGACGACGGGGACCTTGCCGGGGTTGTCGCCCGCTTGCTGCTCGAACTGATCGTACAGTGCCGAGATCGCCCTACAGGCGCCGGTCGCCGTCGTGGCAAACTCCCGTGCGCCATCCAGATATTTGTCGCTGTACATCGTCACCAGAAAGCCACGCTTCCACAGCCGCCCATCTCCGGGGTTCAGGGCTTCTTCATTGAGGCTGGGGTCCATGACCCACTCGGGGGCTTCGCCTTCAGCGAATATCCCCAAGCCGGTTTGGATATTTTCGAGGTCGTATATCGCCTGCGGAATTTGCACCTCAACAAGACCGTCGTCAGTAGATTTCTTCCATGTTGAAGTTGATGCCATCCAGCGAACGTGAGGCGTGAAGTTGCTGGTGTTCTGTAGATTTAAGGTCATGGACTTTCTCCTATTGACTTTGATGTTGCCGCATAGAAAGCGTCCCGCGCCGCTGCGGCGGATCGACGGGGGTCGGAGAAGTGAGTTGGGGTATTTTCGCGACGACGCTTTTCGCCACGTCGCCTACGTGCGTCCAGTTATCTTCTGATGGTTCTGATCGCTGTCGGGGGTTTTCCCTAGCGGTCATAACTAGGCCGCCACCGGGCCCGTATCGGATGTTGAAGTCCGACGACCAGCCTCAACGAAGGCGGTTATTTCGGCGGGGTCGTATCGAACTGCCGTGCCGATCTTGTGGAAAGCAGGACCTTGGCCAGCCCACCTCCAACGCCTGAGGGTTTTGACGCTCAGGCCAAGCCGACTGGCCACCTCATGTTCATTAAGGAGGGGGGAGGAACCAATGATGTGCCCCTCTCTTGTCTTCAGCATTGGAAACCTCCGTGGTTGTTAAGAGCGCAGCGTATGTCGCCGCAACCACGGGAAGAATCGCATAACGAAATTCGGGATAAAATGGGGGTCTAACTGGAATCCGTTGCCACTTTGCAAGAATCGAGAACCGCATCCAATCGGCCCAACAGGTCAAGTTTGTCTGACACGGTGGCGTCAAATTGGCGGGGAAGAAGCTCCAATAAGTCCTTAGCCATGACCGATGGAATATCATCCTCCGGGCTATTATGTAGTTCGTCACGCCAATTCGCCACTGTTTCCCAGGTCAAGTGAGATTGTCCTGGTCTGCTAATGCCGCGCTTGCTGAGATGGCGTGCCACTTCCCGTGCAGCGACCTCTCTTCTAAATCCCTCGCGCATAAACAATTCCATCGTCACTGCAGAAAAAACCCGCACTGCCGTCCTTCGCATAAACGTATCGGGCTTGCGGCCCCTCACGGGAACCGGCTTCAACATGTCGTGCTGGCTTCCTTTTGTTAGGTCGCTAAGCGCCACCGATACCGCCAATAACGGCTCCTCCAATCCTTCTTCTCGCGATACCACAAATGGTGCCTCCGACGCTTCTCCGATGTCCTCTATCGTAGTCACCACCGTAGCAGCAGCATTTATCGCTACTTGCGCACCGGCTCGTCCCCCGTCATCAAGCGAGTGGTACAAATCCTTCGCCTGCCGAAGCTCTTCAATGAAACGTGAGAGGCTTTGCTTAACGGCCCCAAACTGCTGTTCGTCCACATGCGCCCCCTACGTTAAATGGTCGGCGCGGCGGGCCGGTGTAGGGCATCTGACCTTTCGGCGGCCAACCTAGCCGCGCCGATTCCGATGTCAGTTCCGCCGCTTTTCCAATTCCACGACTTCACCACTTTCTCCCTGCATGGCCGCAGCGATACGCTCTCCGATCATTTCGTTAGCCGCCTTCAAGGGATCAGGGGCAAGGTGGCTGTACCTTTCGGTTGTCGAGGTATGGCGGTGGCCAAGCAACAATCCCACCATTTGCAGGGGGACGCCGCCGGCGGCGCCGACGGATGCAAAACTGTGGCGCATGTCATGAATGCGCAGACCATCCAATCCAGCCCTAGCCCGGATGCGTTGCCACGGCCCCTTGAGGTCAACTAACGGCTCGCCCTTCTTTCTGCCGGGGAACACCCACTGGCAACCTTCCTTACGCTCAATACCGTTCAAGACTTCCAGTGCAGGGGCGTTCAAATGCACCACCTTGGGGCCAGTCTTGCTATCCGTGAGCCTTAGGCACTGGTGCTCAATATCCACCTCGGACCATTTCAGGCGTAGAACCTCGCCACGGCGGCTGCCGGTGAAGACCAGCAATCGAATGGCTGCAATGGCGGCTGAGGATTCCAATGCGGCATGTTCGGCCTCGACCAGGGTCGTGCCAAGGTGGGCAAACTCATCGGTGCCGAGAAATCGCTGCCGCTTGCTGACTGGAAACTGTTTGACGTGCCGACACGGATTTGACCCGTCTGGTCGGGTGCCCCAGATTTCCGCGAGATTCATCATCTTGGACAACACGGCCCGAGCCCGGTTTGCCGCGCCGGGGGTGTGACGCAATCCGTTGCACATTTTCATCACGTCGGCCCGCGAGACATCCGCTACCTTCGTTCGCTCGCCCAGGGCCGGTAGAATGTGACACCTGATGTTCCGTTCGTCTTGCTTGGCGCCGGCGGGTTTCTTGTGCGGGATAGCGAAATCGGTCATGTAGCGCCCGGCGAGTTCCCTTATCGTCGGGGCGTTGCGTGCCGCCTTGCGGTCCTGTGCTGGGTCTTCGCCACGCTGAACGCGAGCGAACAAGTCTCGGGCATCGCGTCGGGCCTTCTCAGTACTGACGACACCGACGCGGCCAAGGGTGTACCGGCGCGATGCGCCATGTTTGTTCCTGTATTGGACAACGAACGACTTGACCCCGGTCGGCTTTACACGAAGGCCGAAACCCGGGAGTTCGTCATCCCATGCTACGATATCACGTTCGCCCGGTTTAACGGCCGCAACGGAACGATTGGTGAGTTTTGCCATGACAGGCTTTCCTGAAAAGCCAATTCCAAACATCCCACAGTCGCTTACCAATTATCTAGGTAAGCATGGGGTAAGCAACAGGCATCATAAAGGGTCGCCATGCAGCATCCAAGAGAAAACCGCTAATCTATTGTTATTGCGGAAATTTCTATGATATATCGCAAAGCGTCAAAACCTATAAAAACAACCGTCCCTACAATGGCATTGTAGAGGTCAGGGGTTCGATTCCCCTCGGCTCCACCATGTTTCAGGGACTTAGAGGCTACCCGAATAAAATTAACACTCAGGGTAGCGAAATTTTTTCGCTTTTGAGGCGCCATCGCCGGGTGGCGGCGGATCGCCGCCCGCGCTGCCCACCTCTTTGTCAGGCCGTCGCCCGGGACACCGGCGCGCAGTGGGTCTCGCGGATCAGCGCCAGCACCAAAACGGCCGCCAGGCTCGACGCGATCAGGGTGAGGAATGCCGTCTGGTACGCCGCCACCGAGTAGATGCGGGCGCCGGCCACCACGCGTCCGTCCCAGTTGAGATCGAGGAGCCAGCCGATCAGCGGCTGGAATACCGCGCCCACCGTCATGATCGTCATGTTGACGAGCCCCAGGGCGGCTCCCGCCGCGTCCGCCGGGCCATGCTCGCGGCCGGTGGCGAAGGCAAGGACGAAGACGCTGGAAGCGGTGCCGTAGAGCAGGCACAAGGAATAGGCCGCGACGACGGAAATGCCTGGCGCGTAGACCAGGGCCGCCACGGCGGCGAGAGCCACGGACGCACCGGCCAGCATCGGGCCCTTGCGGCGCCCGATGCGGTCGGACCACCACCCGACAAGCGGCCCGGCGACACCGAAGCCGATCAGCACCAAGGAGACCGCGGCGGCGGCGGCCGGCCGCTCCAGCCCGTGCGCCTGCATCATGTAGGGAACCCCCCACAGGCCGGCAAAGGCGGCCAGATTGGGCACCAGCATGGCGCCGAACAGCGCCACCAGCCAAACCTGCGGGGTTGCCGCGACGCGGAACAGACCGCCGAGGACACCGACAGGGGAGCCGGGCGCGGGGCGCGGCACGGACCGGCGCGGCACGGGTCGGGGGCCATCGCGGACGACCAGCCAGACCGTGGCCGCCAGCACGCCGCCGAAGACGGCGGCGCCGATCAGGGTCGCGCGCCATCCCGTCACCTGGATCAGGGCGGCCAGGGGAGCCAGCGCCCCGACGCCCCCCGCCATTCCGAGCATCGAGCAGGCACCGCCGACCATGGCGAAGCGCGACGGGGGAAACCACAGCGACACCAGCTTGAGGCAACCGACCCAGGAGAAGCCGGCTCCCACCCCGATCAAGAGGCGACCCGCATAGGCCACGCCTATGTCGTCGGCGGTGGCAAAGAGCAGGCTGCCCGAAGCGCAGAGCATGATGGCGCCGGTGAGCACCCGGCGCGGACCCCATCGGTCGACCATGACGCCGGCCGGAAGCTGCATCGTGGCGTAGGCGTAAAAATATAACGCCGCCAGGTTGCCGAGGACCGCGGCGTTGACGCCGAAGTCGCGCATCAGACCCGCCACCATCACACTGGGGGCGACCCGCTGGAAGTATCCATAGCAAAAGAACAAACCGCCCAGCCCGCACACGATCCACGGCAACGGGCCGGACGGGTGGACGGGCTGGGAATTTGCCTCGGATTGGTGTTCTTGTCTCGTCACCGCGCGCCGTCTCCCCAAGGGCGGACTCTATCAGTTCGGCCGCGAGCTGTCAGGCCGCGCGCGACCACGCCTACCCGGCGCCGGGACGAGTGCCCGGTATCCCGCCTCTTTCATACGACTGACAACAAAGCCGCAACCAGGCTCCCCATCCTGCTATGGTTGGCGTCATCTCCGCGAAGAATGGATGGCAAGCAAACACAGGGACGAACGAGGAGGGAGAGACATGGGCAAGACCGAAGTCACCGACGAACTCAGGGATCGCATCCGCGCCGAGTTGCCCGAGGTCGAGGAAATCACGGATGGCGCGCTCAGGGACAAGGTCATCGAGGCCTGGGCATCGGCCGTCGCCGACAGCAGCTTCGAGGCCATCGGCGACATGAAGGCATCCGGCAATCCGGATACGCCGCCGCTCAAGCGCGGCACCCAGGCCGATCACATGCGCGGCGTGACGCGCCTGGCGATGCGCATCGCCGACGAACTCACGGACATGTTTCCGGAGCTACCGGTCAACCGCGACATCCTCGTCGCCGGGGCGCTGTGCCACGACGTCGGCAAGCCGTGGGAGTTCGACCCGGAGAACCAGGCGCGCTGGAAAGGCTCGCCGAAGAGCGCCGGTTTTCCCTCCATCCGTCATCCGCCCTACGGCGTGCACGTGTGCCTGAGCGTCGGCCTTCCCGAAGAGGTCGCCCACTGCGCCGGCGCCCATTCGGGCGAGGGCGAGCTCATCCAGCGCAGCCTCGAGAACACCATCATCCACCACGCCGATTACACCTTTTGGCGCGTTTTGCAGGCCGGCGGCCTGATGGACGACGGCGAGGTGCACTGAGCCCAAGGCGCCGTCGACGGGTTAACGCATTATCCGTTTAGACGGAACCAGCCCGCGCCCGCTGCCGGACCAAAGCCAGCACGGCGTCGATCTGGGGCGTCGCCACGCCGGCCAGGCGTCCCATCTCGCTCACCGCGCCGACGATGGCGTCGATCTCCAGTGGCCGGCCCTGCTCCAGGTCCTGGCGCATGGAGGGCTTGAAGCCGACCAGCCCCTCGGCGTTGGCGAGACGGGCGTCCATGTCGCCTTCGAAGCGGGCGCCCAGCGCCTCGCCCACAACGCGGGCCTCCGCCATCATCGCCTTGATCAGGGTCCGGATGTCGGGGTCGGCGCACATCTGATCCATGGTCGCCCCGGTCAGCGTGCTGATGGGATTGAGGGCGAGGTTACCCCAGAGCTTGAGCCAGACGGCATCGCGGATGCGCTCGCTCACTGAGGCCTCCAGCCCCGATCGTTCGAGCTCGGCGGCCAGGGCGAGGCAGTCCTCCGATCGCGAACCACCCGGCTCGCCGAGGATGAAGCGGCGGTCGCCGGTGTGCCGGATAACGCCCGGTTCCGCGACGTCGGCCGCAACGTAGGTCAAGCAGCCCATGGCGCGCCCGGGGCCGATCACGTTTAGCAGGCGGCCGCCCGGGTCCAGGTTTTCCAGGGTGTGATCCCGCCACGGGCCGTCGAGGGCGTGGAAATACCACCACGGAATTCCGTTCTGGACGAAGACGACACGCGTCCGGGGACCCAACAGGGGTTCCATCGCATCCGCCGCCGCCGGCTGTGCATGGGCCTTGACGCAGAGGAACACCGCATCCTGCCGCCCCAGGTCCCGCGCATCGTCGGTGGCGGGTGGATGAACGTGCAGGGTTTCGCCATCGGGTTTGATCAGGCGCAGTCCCGACGCGCGGATCGCGGCAAGCTGCGGGCCGCGGGCGACGAGTCGAACGTCGGCCCCGCCGGCGGCTAGATGGGCGGCCAGGAGTCCTCCCACCGCCCCGACGCCGAAAATGCACAGTCTCATGGCCTAACGCTTGCGCCGGCGGCACTCCGATACCGCCGCCCTTTCGCCCGACTTGCCTACCGGCTTCATTGCTGATAAACGCAGGCCCTATTCGGCTATCATCAATCCAGGCAAGACGCCACGGTTTTCCAAATTCCAGCCGAACGCGGCGGCGCCGGTTTCGCCGCCAGATCGGGTGTCCGCGCCAAGGCCGCGGGTTTGGTCCACGGGTGGGCGCATCATGGCAAGGAGGCGCGGACATGACCGAGATTAAGGATCCGATCGCGTTTGAGCTGTTCAAGAACGCCATCTTTGCCATCGCCGACGAGATGGCGGTGACCATTACCCGGACCACCTATTCCGGGGTCCTCAAGGACAACATGGACTTCTCCACCGCCTTCGCCGACGCCGAGGGACGCCTCGTGGCGCAGGGCCTGACCCTTCCCGGCCATCTGGGATCGATACCCTCCGCCCTGGAAGCGGTGCTGCGCAAGTACCGCGACGACATGGAACCGGGCGATGTCTTCATCATGAACGATCCCTTCGATGGCGGCATGCATCTGCCGGATATTTTCATTTTCAAGCCCATCTACGTGGATGGCCGGCGCATGGCCTTCTCGGCGTCGGTCTGTCATCACACCGACGTCGGCGGGCGGGTCGCCGGCTCCAACGCTTCCGATTCGACGGAGATCTATGCCGAGGGCCTGCGCATCGCGCCCCTCAAGTTCTATGAGGCGGGCGAGCCTAACCCGACGCTCTTCACCTTCATCGAGAAGAACGTACGGGTGCCGGTCAAGGTCTTCGGCGACCTGCGCGCCCAGCTCGCCGCCTGCCATATCGCCGAGCAGCAGTTCCTCGACCTTGTCGAGCGTTACGGGGAGGAGACATCTCTTCTCTACATGGAGGAAGTGATCGACTACGCCGAACGCATGACCCGCGCCGCCATCCGCGAACTGCCCGACGGTGTCTACAGTTTCGAGGACTGGATCGACGACGACGGCATCGAGTTCGGCAAGCCCATCCGGCTCTTCGTCACGCTGACCAAGAAGGGCGACGGTATCGTCGCCGACTGGACGGGCTCGTCGCCGCAGGTAAAGGGCGCCATCAACGCGACACTGTCATGGACCAAGGCGGTGGCCTATACCGCCATCCGCTGCGTACTGCCCAACAACATCCCCAGCAACGAAGGCGTGTTCCGCGCCATCGAGGTGATCGCACCGCCGGGAACGATCACCAACGGCGTCCTTCCGGCGGCCTGCGCGGCGCGCGGTCTCACCGGATTCCGCATGCTGGACTGCGCCTTCGGCGCCGTCGCCATGATGTTGCCGGACCGCGTCTGCGCGGCGTCCGACGGCGGCAACACGGGTATCACCATCGGCGGCTACTATGCCGACCGCTCGCCCTTCATCTACGTCGACTTCACCACCGGGGCGTGGGGCGGGCGGCCGTGGGCCGACGGCCTGGACGGCAATACGAACCTGTTTATCAACATGGCCTCGCAGTCGATCGAGATGACGGAAGCCGAACATCCCATCGAGATCCTGGCCTATGAATTCCTTTGCGACCGGGCCGGCCCGGGCAAGTTCCGCGGTGGCGCCCCTTTCCGCCGCGACTACCGTTTCGTCGAGGAAGAGGGCATCCTGCAGGTGCGTTCGGACCGCCGCGACTTCCGGCCCTACGGCCTCTATGGCGGACAACCGGGAAAGCCGTCGCGCAACTACCTCGATCCGGACACCGAGAATCGCTTGCTGACCGCCAAGATCACCATGGACATCAAGCGCGGCGACATCTTCCGCCACGAACTTGCCGGCGCCGGCGGATGGGGAGACCCGCTGGAACGCGATCCCGAGCGTGTGCTCAAGGACGTGCGCAACGACTTCGTCAGCCAAGCCTCGGCCCGCGAAGACTACGGGGTCGTCATCGATACCCAGGCCTGGACCGTCGATCAGGCGGCGACGGAGAAGCGACGCGCCGAATTGCGCGAGGCGCGCGACTGGCAAGAGATTCCGACGATCCTGTGGGAGGACTCGCCCGAACGATCCGAGGCCGCGACATGACGACGATAGGGGCGGGAGGACATTTGAGATGACTGAATTCCGGGTCGGCGTGGATATCGGCGGCACGTTCACCGACATCGTCTTTCTCGGCGCCGACGGGCGCATCCACACCAAGAAGGTGCCGTCCAGCGTCGACGATTACGCGCGCGCAATCATCGCCGGCATCGACGAGGTCTTCGCCGAAACCGGACTTGTGGCGGACGACGTCCGTGAAATCCGGCACGGCACCACGGTCGCGTCGAACGCCATACTGGAACACAGTGGGGCGCGGACGGGGCTGATCACGTCGGAGGGCTTTCGCGACATCCTCGAAATCCGCACCCTGCGCATGCCCAGGCTCTACGACCTGACCTGGGAAAAGCCGCCGCCGCTCGTCGAACGGTATCTGCGCGTCGTCGTCGACGAGCGTGTGAGCACGCGGGGCGAGGTCCAGAAGGCGTTGGACGCGGCGGACGCCGAACGGGCCGTCGACAAGCTGCTCGCCGAGGACGTCGAGGCGATTTCCGTCTGCCTCATCAATTCGTTCGCCAACCCCGTCCACGAGTTGATGATCAAGGACATCGTCAAGGCCCGCGCCCCCGACCTGCCGCTCTGCATCAGTTTCGAGGTGTTGCCCGAGATCCGCGAGTACGAGCGCACCTCGACCACGGTGATCAACACCTATGTGATGCCCATCGTGGCCCGCTACCTCTCATCCCTGCGCCGCGACCTGGACGCTGCCGGTGTTCGCGCCCAGCTTCTCTTGATGCAATCCAACGGCGGCCTGACGACGGCCGAGACGGCGACGCGGCTGCCCATGCATATCATCGAATCCGGGCCGGCCGGCGGCGTTGTCGGCGCCCAGGCATTCGCCAACAGGATCGGCCTGAACAACATCATCACCTTCGACATGGGCGGGACGACGGCCAAGGCCTCGCTGATCGAGAACGGTCAGGTCACCCGCTCCATCGAATACTCGGTCGGCGGCGGCATCATGATGGGATCGCGCCTGCTCACCGGAGCCGGGTATCTCTTGAAGGTGCCGGCCATCGATCTCGCCGAGGTGGGCGCGGGCGGCGGCTCCATCGTGTGGATCGATTCCGGCGGTTCCATGCAGATCGGCCCGCGTAGCGCCGGGGCCGACCCGGGTCCCTTGTGCTACGACCAGGGGGGCACCGAGCCGACGGTGACCGACGCCACCCTCATTCTGGGCTACATCAACCCGACCTATCTTGTCGGCGGCGCCCTTGGACTCAACGCCGAGAGGGCGCGTTCGGTGTTCGAAGAGGTGATCGCCAAGCCCCTCGGCCTGACCCTCGAGCACGCCGCCTACGGCGCCGTCCAGATCGCCGCCTCCAACATGATGCGCGCCATTCGGGCGGTGTCGACCGAACGGGGGCGCGACCCGCGGGAGCACGCGCTCTTTGCCTTCGGCGGCAACGGCCCCGTTTTCGCCGCCACCATGGCCCAGGCGCTGCTGATGAAACGGGTCGTGGTTCCGCCCTCGCCGGGTCTGTTCTCCTCGTTCGGACTTTTGTACGCCGACGTCGAGCACCATTATTCGCGGACCTTCCGGCGCCTCCTGCGCCAGGTCGATTTGAAGGAACTCAACGCGATTTGGGACGCCATGGTGGCCGAGGCGACGGAACAGCTCGCCGCCGAGGGCTTCACCGGTTCGCGGGCGCGGGTGCATCGCGCCGCCAACATGCACTACCAGGGACAAACCTTCGAACTCACCATCGGGGTACCCGACGGCGCCCTGGACGCCGCCGCCATCGCGCCCATGGAGGAGGCGTTCGGCCAGGAGCACGAACGCACCTACGGTCACCGGGCCGGACCCGACGAGCCGCTGGAACTGGTTAACATCCAGGTCGTCGCCCAAGGGATCGTCGAAGGCGAGCGCGTGCCCGAAAGAATCGCCGCCATCGGGGGCGGGGAGGCGTTGCCATCCAGGCGCGCCTATTTCGGCCCCGATATCGGTTGGCTGGAAACGCCCGTTGTGCGCCGAGCCGATCTGGCGACGGCCCGCAAGGGTCCGTGCATCGTCGAGGAATACGACGCCACCTGTGTCGTTCCGCCCCAGGCCACGGCGGTCCTCGACGAATACGGCAACATCGTCATCGACTTCGATTGACGCTCCCCTTGGCGCCTAGAACACCCGGTATTTTTCGAACAGTTCGCGGATGCTGCCGCCGTCCTGCAGGGAATCGCGAACGATGTCCTCGCGCTCGCGGATCGATTCCGCCTCCTCCAGGACCTGATCGACGACGGCGGCGGGAAGCACCAGGATGCCGTCCACGTCGCCGAGAATGAAGTCGCCGGGAGCGATGGCGACGCCGCCGATCCGTACCGGCACGTCGAAATCGGTGACGTCGTAGCGCCACACCGCCGTCAGCGGCGAGTGGAAGCGCCGGAACACCGGAAAGCCGATCTCCAGGATCTGCGGCGTGTCGCGCAGGCCGCCGGCGATGACGGCGCCGGTGGCGCCCTTGGCGCGCGCCGTGTTGCTCATCAGTTCGCCCCAGTGGGCGGCCTTGGCCTCCTCGCCGGGATCGACGACGACGACGCTTCCCGGGATGATCGCGTCCAGCATGTCCATCTGTTTGTAGCGCGGATCGGTGCCGTCGTCGTAATGGCGCGCCCGCCCGCGCACGGTGTAGACCGGTCCCGCCACCTTCATCGTCGGCTCCAGGGGCCGGATGTCGGCCGGCAGGCACTGGTCGCGCAGGCCGATCTCGTCGAGAACGTCGGCCACCGCGCCGGTGTAGAGGCCGCCCAGGCGTCGGCTGCGCTCGGCGTCGTCTTGCGGTTTCATGGCATTCCCTCCTGTTCCGTCCCCTCACCAGGCGGCGTAGCCGCCGTCGATCAACAGGTCCGAGCCGGTCATGAAGGACGACTCGTCGCTGGCCAGAAAGACCGCGCCCGCCGCGATCTCCTCCACCCGCCCCAGCCGTCCCATGGGGTGCTTGGCGCCCCACTCCCGCTCGGCCTTCTCCAGATCGCCGAAGCGGCGCACCATGCGGTCGGTCGCCACGCCGCCGGGCGACAGCGCGTTGACGCGGATGTTGTCCCCGACGTATTCCAGGGCCATGCCCTTGGCCAATTGCACCAGGGCCCCCTTGGTGGCGCAGTAGGCGGTCTGCCCGGCGTTGGCGACGCGGGCCATCTGCGAAGCGACCAAGATGATACTGCCGCCGCCGGCTTGCATCCGGGGTATGGCATGCTTGCACATGAGGAAGCTGCCGGTCAGGTTCACCGCCAGCGTCCGATGCCAATCGTCCTCCGCCATCTCGGCCAAGGGTGTGATGGGAACGAAGACGGCGGCATTGCTGACCACCACATCGAGCGCGCCGAACGTATCCACCGCCCGGTCCACCGCCGCCTTGGCCGAGGCGCCATCGCTCACGTCGCAGTGACAGGCGACCGCCTGGCCGCCCGCTTCGCCGATGCGCCGGACCACCTCCTCGGCGTCGGCGAACGCGATGTCGGCGCACAACACCTTGGCGCCCTCGGCGGCGAACGCCTCGGAGACGGCGCGGCCGATGCCGTTGCCGGCCCCCGTCACGATGGCGGACTTACCTGCCAAACGTTGCCCTGTCATGCTTCTTCCCCCTGTCATCGCCGCCCCCTTCGCCGGGGGCCGCGTTCCCAACCGCTATATTCGCCAGATTGGGACGCGCGACAAGGTCTAACCGAGAATGGCGGCCGGCTGGGAGGAACACCCTCCAAGGAGACAACGCTGAACCACCCGCGTCACAAAACTTGACTCTTCGGTACGCGCGTGGCGAAGTTAAGGGATAAGGTGTCGAATTGGAGGACATCGTTCTATCCAGCCATCGAACAGTACATGGAGCGACGACGGTCACGAATAACGAAGCGCGATCGGGCGTCGTTCATCACCCTATCTCGGGAGGACCAGATGAGTAGCAGATATCTAGGCATCATCACCGCTGGCGCGGTTGCCTTTCTCGGTGCTTCGACCGCTTCGGCGGCGGACCTGTCCAAGACCCACGTCACGGGCGTTGGCCTCAACGCCAACACGGTGGCGTCGTATAAGGACGAGGTTCCGTTCTGGGGCCAGACCATCCCCAAGGCATCGGGCGGCAAGGTGACCGCCACCTTCGCGCCACAGGATCACATGGGCGTCAAGGGCTTCCAGGTCATGCGCATGGTTAAGCTGGGCGTGGTCGACTTCGGTGCCGGCGATGTCAGCAAGATGGCGCAGGACAGCCCGGTCTTCGAAGGCTGCGACCTGGCCGGCCTGGCCCTCGACATCAAGACCGCGCGCGCGGTCTGCAAGGCGTGGCTGCCCGTCATGTCGCGGGTCGCGGAGAAGCTGTTCAACACCAAGCTGCTGGCCGTCGGCACCAACCCGCCGCAGGTGGTCTGGTGCCGTATCCCGATCAAGGGCTTGGCCGACCTCAAGGGCAAGAAGGTCCGGGTCTTCAACAAGACCATGAGCGACTTCATCCAGGCCGTCGGCGGGACAACCATCTCGATGGCCTTCGCCGAGGTGGTCCCGGCCCTGCAACGCGGCGTCGTCGATTGCGCCGTCACCGGCACCATGAGCGGCTTCACCGCCGGCTGGCCGGAGGTCTCGACGCACCAGTTCCAGGTCTACATGGGCTGGAGCATCAATTATCAGTCGGTCAACCTGGATTCGTGGAATCGCATGAGCCCTGATTTGCAGAAGTTCTTCCTCGACCAGTTCGCCAAGTTCGAGGACAAGATGTGGGAGACCGGCGCGGCAGCGGTGGCCGGCGCCGACAACTGCAACTTCGGCTTCGGCAAGTGCACCGAGGGCAAGCCGGCGAAACTGACCAAGGTTGCGGTCAGCGATGCCGACAAGGCGACCCACAAGAGGCTGATGAACGAAGTGGTGCTGGTCGAGTGGGGCAAGCGCGCCGGCAAGGACTACGCCAAGGAATGGAACGAGACGGTCGGCAAGGTCGTCGGCCTCACCATTCCGCTTGATAAGCTCTGAGCTGCGAGAGAGGACGGGCGTTGTAAAAGCGGCGCCCGTCTTTTTTCCTTTTTTTGGCGACTAGAATGGATCGCTTGATTGAACGGGTGCGGACGCTCACGCGTTACGGCGCTTGGTTTGGCGGTACATTGATCTTGATGGCCGCATTCGTTGTCGCCTTCGACGTCGTCGTCCGCGAGCTGTTCGTCCTACCGGTGGGCGGTACCGACGAGCTTTCCGGCTTCGCCCTGGCCATCAGCAGCGCCTTTGCCTTCAGCTATGCCCTGCTGGAACGCGCCCACGTCCGGATCGATTCGATCTACACCGCGCTGCCGAGACGGGTTTGTGCGTTCCTCGACGTCATCGGGCTAGCGGTGTTTACCCTGTTCATGGCCCTGCTTGCCTGGCAGGCCCTCGGCGTGTTCTTGGAGTCGGTCAGGAACAGTACCGTGACCCTGTCGGCCTTCGCCTGGCCGCTACGGTTTCCCCAGTTCATCTGGATCGTCGGCCTGTTCTGGTTTGTCGTCGTCGCGGCGTTGCTGCTTCTGCGTTCGCTGATTACCCTCTCCAAAGGCGACTGGGCCGCCGTCCAACGGCAAATCGGCTCGAAGACCGTCCAGGAGGAGCTGGGGGAGGAACTGGAACAGGCCGAAAAGCGCCACGAGCAGTATGAGAAGCGGGCCGAAGAGCAAATAAAGAAACACGGGGACTTCAGCTAAGATGATCGCCACGACCGTCTTCGTTCTTCTCGCCATGCTCGCCATGAGCATCCCCGTCGCCGCCGTGCTGGGCATGCTTGGCTTGGTGCTCGACCAGATCTATACGTTCTTGCCGTTGTGGCGGGCCGTCGGCGAGAACGCCTGGGTATCCAACATCAACGTCATCCTCGTCGCCGTTCCCCTGTTCATCATGTTGGGTGAAATCCTGCTGCGCTCGGGAATTGCCGAAAAGATGTACGCCGCCGCCACCCATTGGCTGTCGTGGCTGCCGGGCGGGCTCATGCACTCCAACATCGGGTCCTGTGCCATGTTCGCCGCCGTCTCGGGCTCCAGCGTCGCCACCGCGGCGACCATCGGAACCGTGGCCATCGAACAGATCGAGAAGCGCGGCTACAACGAGCGCTTCTTCCTCGGCACCATCGCCGCGGGCGGGACCATCGGCATCCTCATCCCGCCGTCGATCAACATGATCGTCTACGGGGTGCTGACCCAGACCTCGATCGTCCAGGTCTACCTGGCGGGGTTCACGCCGGGCTTCGTGCTCGCCGGCCTGTTCATGCTGACCGTCGCCATCGGTTGCATTATCAAACCCGAATGGGGCGGCGAGAAGATCGAAACTAATTGGCAAAACCGCATTCGGAGCCTCCCCGATCTGCTGCCGCCGATCCTTCTCTTCGTCGTCATCATCGGGTCCATCTACTTCGGCATCGCCACGCCGACCGAATCGGCGGCGCTGGGCGTCATCGCGGCCCTGATCCTGGTCGCCTTTCACAAGCGGCTGAGCTTCACCATGCTGCGCCAGGCCATCGAGGGAACGATGCGCTCGACGGGGATGATCATGGCCATTCTGGTGGCCGCCTTCTTCCTCAATTTCGTCCTCACGGGAATCGGACTGACCCATAAGGTGAACGCCTTGATCACGGGGCTCGGTTGGACGCCGATGGAGACCCTGATCGGGATCATCGCCTTCTATGTGGTCCTTGGCATGTTCATGGAGACCCTGTCGATGATGGTCGCTACCGTCCCCATCATCACGCCGGTCGTGGTCTCGTTGGGGTTCGATCCGGTGTGGTTCGGCGTTATCATCATCTTGTTGATCGAGACCGCCATGATCACGCCCCCGGTCGGCATCAATCTCTTCGTCGTCCAGGGCGTACGCGGGCGCGGCGCGCTGCACGACGTGATGATCGGGGCGGCGCCGTTCGTCCTTACCCTGATCGTCATGATCGTGCTGCTTATCGTGTTTCCGGAGATCGCCATGTGGCTCCCCAACATGGGGCGCTGAGCGGGGCGGGGACGATCGACTGCCGCCATGCGGCGCGAAAGGGGGACCCCATGCGCTTCCAACTGCACGAAGGCGAACGGATAAGCGACATCGAGCTGGCGTTCGAAGACCTGATCATCGCCGGCATGACCGGTCGCGACGGCACCGCCGTCCAGGCCCATCTCGACGAGCTGGCCGAGCTCGACATCGAGCCGCCGAGTACCATCCCGATTTACTACCGCGCATCGGCGTCGCTGTTGACCACGGCCGAGCGCATCCAGGTGATCGGGCCGGACAGTTCGGGCGAGGTCGAGGCGATGCTTCTGGGCACGCCCGAAGGCATGCTGGTCGCCGTCGGCTCCGACCACACCGACCGCCGGGTCGAGGCGTATTCCATCGCCGTCTCGAAGCAGATGTGCGACAAACCGCTGTCCCGCGATCTGTGGCGTTACGCCGATGTCGCCGACGGTTGGGACGATATTGAACTGATCTGCGATCGCCTCGTCGGCGGCGAACGGCATCCCTATCAGCGGGGAACGCTGGGCGCCATCCGCAAGCCCGAGGACCTGATCGCGGGCTACTTCGACGGCGCCCGTGAATTGCCGAGCGGCGTTGCCATGTTCACCGGGACCATCGCCACGCTGGGCGATATCGCCGGCGCCGACGGTTTCTCGTTGTCGCTGGCCGATCCCCGGTCGGGACGGACCCTGCGCCACGATTACGACGTCGCCGTCCTTCCCGTGGTCGCCTGAAACCCCGCACCTGGACGAGACTTCCGAAGAAGGAGGCGATCATGCCGTCACTCCCTCCCGATCCGCTCGATATTGGCGGCATTGCCGGGTTCGGGCGCCGCCTCAGAAAGGGCGACATTACCGCCGCCTCGGTCACCGAGGCCTATCTTGCGCGCATCGAAGCCCTCGATCCCCGACTCGGCGCCTATCAGCACGTCTCCGCCGACTCGGCTCTGTCGACGGCCCGCGCCTTGGACGGCTTGCTGGCCGCGGGCACCGATCTCGGCCCCCTCATGGGCGTGCCGGTGGCGGTCAAGGACATCTTCGCCGTCGCCGGCATGCCGACGACGGCGGGGTCGAAGATCGACGTCGGCGACCTCATCGGCCCCGAAGGCAGCTTCGTGCGCGCCCTCAGGCGCGCCGGCTGCGTCATCCTGGGCAAGGCAAAAACGGTCGAGTTCGCCCTCGGCGCGGTGGGCACCAGCCGGCCCCGGGGGACGCCTTGGAATCCCTGGGACAACGAGACGCAGCGGGCGCCCGGCGGCTCGTCGAGCGGTCCCGCCGTGGCCGTGGCGGCGGGTCTCGCGGCCTTTGCCATCGGCTCCGACACCGGTGGGTCGGTGCGCCTTCCGGCGGCGCTTTGTGGGACCTTCGGGCTCAAGACGACGGTCGGCCTGTGGCCCACGGATGGCGTCTTTCCCCTGGCACCGCACCTGGACAGCATCGGCCCGTTGACCCGCTCGGCGGCCGACGCCGCCCTCGTCTTCGCGGCGCTGACCGGAGCCCCCGCGCCTGTGGCCGAACCCCTCGGCGGCCTCCGCCTGGGCCGGCCAGAGAATTATTTCTTCGACAACCTGGATGCCCAGGTGGAATCTTGCACGGCGGCGGCACTGGGCGCCCTGGAGGAAGCCGGAGTCGAGTTCGTCCCCATCGACGTTCCCGAGGCCTCGGAGCGCGAGGGATACTTCCCGGTCGCCCTTCCCGCCTGCCTCATCGCCGGGTTGGGGCGGGAGCGCTTCCTTGCCGGGCGCGCCGACATCGATCCGGTCGTCGCCCTGCGCGGGGATCGGGGACTGGAGGTTACGGCCGACGCCTACATCCGCCTGGAACGCCGCCGCGAGGATCTGTGCCGCATCGCCGCCGACAGGATGAAGGACCTTGACGGCTGGGTGAGTCCGACGGCGGCTCTGGTGGCGCCCCCGGTGGCCCAGTTCGACGATCCCGATGTCGGCCTCAAGCTGGCCCTGGCCATCACCCAGGATACCCAGCCGGGCAACCTGTTCGGCCAATGCGGCACGTCGACGCCCATCCAATCCTACGGCTCGGACCTGCCGGTCGGCCTGCAGATCGTCTGCGCGTCCGGCCATGACGCCAAGGCCTTGTCGATCGCGCTGGCCGTGGAGGAGGTGGTCGGGATACCGCCCGGGCCGGACCTGAGCGGTTTCGCCGCTTAGGCTTCTCGTTTGCGGCTGGGGTCCGCCGGGACACGCCAAGAGGTTATGGCGTAAAGGAGGCAAGATGTTCGTCCAAAACAAATCCCAGGCGCCGCATCGCGAGCGCAAGGGGCTGAAGACTCAAATCCTGCTGCAGTCAGGCGACGTCGAGGGAACCGACCTGACGGTCACCTGGGTCGACGTGGCGCCGGGCTCGGCTCAGGCTCTGCACCGGCACGGTCCCGAGCAGGTCTATATCGTCGTGGCCGGCCAGGGGCGCATGCGCGTCGGCGCGGAGGATCGCGAGGTCGTGGCGGGAGATCTGATCCATGTGCCGCCCGATGTTCCCCATGGCATCGCCAACACGGGCGACCAGGCATTGAGCTACCTGTCGGCGGCGACACCGGCTTTCAGCCAGACCGCCTTTTACGACGAAGGCAATCTCTGAGGTCTTCCGTTCGCCAGGCGCGCGGAATCCGACGGCGAGGCCGCCTTCACTTGAAGGTCAGGAGCCGCGCCGGGGTATCGACCAGAATGGCGTCGATCTCGTCTTCGCCGAAGTCCCGGCGGCGCATCATGGGGACGATGTTGCGATAAATGTGGCCATAGCCGTGACCGCCGAACTCGACCTGGCGGGTGCGCTGGCAGATATCGTGGGAGATGACCACCCGATCGCCGTGTCCAGCGTCGATGAGGGCGCGGATCGCGGTCAACCGCGCCCCGTCGCCCGACAGATCGACATCGCGCGCCTGGGCAAAGTGCGAGGTTTCCATGCCGAACAGGTCGAACTCGACGACGCAGCCGGTGTCGGCCAGCCGCAGAATGTCGGCGATGTCGAAAAGTCGCCTTTCGGTGTGGTCCATGACGGTGCGCGAGATGTCGGCGCCGGCCGACTTGACGAAGGCCATGATCTCGAACGGCGCGTCGGGGTGGCGCCCGGGGTGGATGGTCAGCGCCGCGCCGGTTTCCTGCTGGGCGATCACCGCCGCCTGCATCGAGCGGCGCTCGGCCTCGGTCCACGGCCAGGAACAGCCGATCTCGCCGATAATGCCGGCGCGCGGGGCCGAGCCCTCGGTGACATCGGCGACGATCTCGGCCGCCAGGTCGTCGACGCCGCGCTCCATCTCATCGGCGTCCATGAACTCCTCCAAGTAGCGGCCGCAACCCCTGACCAGGTGCGCGCCGGACCTCTCGGAGACCAGACGCAGGCCCTCGGGGTCGAGGATCATGGGCCTCGTGCTGACCTCGACCACCGAGCGGCCGCCCGCTTCCACCATGCGCGTCATCTCGCGCACGGCGACGTCGCGGTCCAGGAGCCGCCGGTTGCCCGGCGCGTCGACCCAGTGGTAGTTGATCTCCCAGACGGTCTCGAGCGTGATCTCGGCGGCTTCGTCGGCGGCCGCCCTTTGCGCCGGGAGCGTGAAGTCGCAGACCACGTGCTCGTGCATCAATGTCGGGCCCAGCTCCTTGGGCTCGATCAACCCCCGGACCGTCTGGACCTTGCCCCGCAATTCGCTCATCGGCGCCCTTCCTTGCCGCTTGGTTCGTCCCATCGCCGGTCGGCATCCCGCCGCGGCTCGGCGGTTCGCGCCGGCGCGGTCGTTCTCGACGCAGCTCCTCTATTGTTTACCCAAACAATGGCCATGGAAAGAGGCGATCCGGCCATCAGCCACTGGCTTCACGGGCAGCGCGACGCTGCCGAGCGTTTTTTTCCACAAACCCGAACACTTCCGCGCCGTCACCACGCGCTACGACAAACGAGATGACAACTACCTCGCTCCCGTTAAATTCGCGTCACCGCGAATATGGCTTCGATTTAATGAGTCGTCGCAGATGTAACCATCCGCTCGGGATTTGCTCTAGTGACCTGGAACGGACGGCGCGTGAAGGTCAAGCGGTATTTGATCGGCGGCTTACTTCTTGTCGTATTGCACCTTTCCCGACATGCGGAAAACGCCTGTCCTCGACAGGCCGACGATAATGCATTGGTCGTCGAAGTTATAAAGCTGCCACATCTTGAATACGACTGAGTCACTGCGCGGTATCTCGATCAACCTGTCCTTGCCGGTGGACATGTTCTCCACCGCGCCACGGCCGCCCGGATCGGCCTTGATGTAATAGTGGTAGCTGCTATCGGCCTCGAAAAGTGATTCCTTGCAGACGATGACGTGGCGCACGTGATGGGATATTTTCTGCATCTCGGCGACTGCCTTGGCGAAAGCAATGCAACGCTCGTCCAGCATCTCCTTGCTGGCCGTGAGCGGTAGGCCGACCAAGGTGTGAAGCGCCTCCCTCGTGTAACTCCCTCCGGACGGCGTGGTGTATTGGTCGATCATGTTTTGGCAGCTACTGACAGTTTCGGCCTGGAACCCCTCCTTGACCGCCCGGGTGGCGATGTCCTTGATCGTACTGGCCATCTCGGATTCAAACTTCTTCATCTCCGGCTTGTTGAATTCGAAGACCACGGTGTAGGCATACCAGGAAAGCAAAAGAAAGACCGGAACCCCCATCACGACATAAGCCCGCACAGCGGCGCCGGAACGTCAAAAGCCCCCCTTTTTCGGAGGTTTGGGGTTCTTCCGTTTGTTCTTTCCCTTGGCCATCGCTATGTCCTCATTGACAATCGGGTTGGCCGGTGGCGTCCGCCGTCGGCGTCAAGGGGACGACCGCGTGGCGTGGCAACCTGTTGGACAGTTCACTCTATTCATGTCGCGGCTCGTGTTTCGGTTAACCTCTCATTTACTTTGTATTTGTTACGGTGTGAAAGTTGTGACACCTCATTTCATTGCGTGCACGAGCTCAAGATTAGGGTCCAGACTCATTCAAATCCAATAACAGATGAGGGCAACGAGACATAGGGCGGCGAGAAAGTTTTGCGCCTTT